>JADLBL010000023.1 GCA_020847735.1 Candidatus Eisenbacteria bacterium | reverse complement strand
CGATGATCCAGCGCCACTGGGCGAACATCCGCACCTACTTCACGCACCGCATCACCAACGCCGGCGCGGAGGCGCTCAACGCCAAGATCCAGGCGGCGAAGCGGCGGGCCTGCGGGTTCCGCAGCCGAGCGCGCTTCCGCATCGCGATCTACTTCCACTGCGGCGGGCTCGACCTCTACCCCGCCTGCGCGTGGTCAGGCGCATGATTCCAGCCACACCATTCTCGGAAGCCCCATTCATTGAAAGCGCGCCTCCAAAGCCTCGTCGCTTCGGCGACAGTGGTCGCTTGAAGAGCACCAGCCGCATAACTGGTCGAGATCGTCACCTGTTGAAGGAACACGGCGTACTTGTCCGGATGCCATTCATTGGCGACAAGAATGTCTTTGTCTCGGGCCACTGACCATACTACCGGGGGCACGTCTGCACGGATGTTCTGTTCAATCCAATAGCCGACGGAAAAGAACGCAGACGCGAGGTCTTGGCCGAACCGATCGTCCGGGACATTTGAGATCAAGCACTCCACGTAGAACGACGGCGCCGGGCTCTGTTGCGGCCACTGGTTTGCAACCCAGGCCTTAAACATCCTTACGATCGGCTTGAACGACTGATTCGTCGTGCGGTGTTTGGCCACGCCATTGTCGTAGTGGACGCGGGGCCAGTTCTTACGCTCCGAGGCCTCGCGAAAAGAATACACGGCGATCGGGTCTTGGTCGTAGCGGAGGATGCGAACAGCTGGAATGACGTCCGCATGCCAAGCCTCGTCAACATTGAGGCACTTATCGCCACGCGTAACCTTGCCACGGAATCGCGGAGCACTCCCCAGGCGAGCTTGAGCCTCCGAGAAGATGGCATCCCACGTAACCGACGTGGGAAAGCGTTCCTCGCTAAACACGGTGCTCACGGTGGTCCTGCGAATGGCAACGATGTCAACGTCGTTGATGTCACGAATCGCCGTGTCGTTCTTGTAGGAGCCCTCGAGAAATGTCTCGTAGTCATCGCCCAAGGCAGCACGGATCGCGGTCTGGAAGGCAGCGATAGAGGATGTTGTCGTGACCGACGGTCCCGCAGAGTACCGAGCAACTTCGGAGTTGGGAATGAGGTGAGGCATGCCGTCGTTAGTGCTCAGTGTCCTTCGGGGGGTTCGGATCATGGCCATAGCTGTCCTTGCTCCGAATGGTTCCGTCCCGACCACGGATGATGAGCTCTGTCTTCCGCTGTTCCGCGAGCTTCTCCGCCTTGTCGATGGCAGTCGATTGTTTGTGGTGCGTCGAGATCGGCGTGGATGCCCCACCACCCTTGATCGTCCAGCGGCCGTCGCCGCTCGGGCCCACGATTACCGGTTTCTTAGCCATGTGACTTTCCTTTCCCTGGCCAGTCTTGGATTGTCGCTTGCACGACTCCTTGGACTTGGAAATCAACTGATAGGAGGATTGGTCTGTGCCTCTTATTTGTCGACCGCGGCACCAGCGTTACAACATCTCGAGTGCGGCGGAACTCCTTTAGCGTTGCCTCATCGTCGATGAGCGCAACCACGCGATCGCCGTTCTCCGCGGTGGGCTGCTGACGCACGAGGACGAGATCACCCTCCTCGATCCCCGCACGATTCATCGAATCGCCCTGTGCCCGCAGAAGAAAGTACCGATGGGACGGTTTGGCGAGGCGGGTTGAGACGGGAATCATTGCCTCGATGTTTTCTTCCGCCAAGAGCGGGGCCCCGCACGGCACAGATCCGACCAGGGGCACTTCGACTGTTCGTGCGCTTGCGGGATCTCCAGACGCATCGCGCAGGAGCTGGAGTCTCCCGTCATCGCGACGGCGAAGATACTCTGCCTCGATCAGTCTCTGGATGACGTGGGCAGCCGCATTTGGCGAGCTGAAACCCAGGGCGTCGCGAAGGTCCCGGACAGAGGGCGTGCCCCCTCCATGGACGATTCGGCTACGCAAGTAGCGAAGAGCTTCTGTTTCTCGCGGAGTTAGGGGTCGACGCTTCATTGGACATTAGTGTACAATGGTGTCCAATGGACCGTCAAGCTCAGGCGCGCGACCTGGGTTCTCGCCGAAGCCGCAGATGCGAGGTATACTGGAGAACGTTGGCGGCCCCTCAACTCACATCGGCGCACTCGCCGCGTTCGTCAACCTCGTCAACCTCGACAGCCTTGACCGAGTATCCCAATATGGGATAGAATGAACTGACTCTCTATCTCAAGCTACATGCCCTCACCCAAGACCCCGACCACCACCAACCCGCCTCCGGGAGCACATCCTAAAGTGACCACCATCTCCAACGGAAGGAATGGCGCGGTTGCGGCCAAGGTCAAAGACCTGGCCGCGCGAAGAAGTGGTCGCTTCTACACCCATGAGCTAATCGGCCGGCACCTCGCGGAAGCTGTGTCGTCGGGGTTTCGTATCGGCGCCAAGCCGGCTGTCTCGCTAGTCGATCCGTTCTGCGGGGACGGGCGACTCTTGCGCTGGCTCCTTGAAGCTCTGGCAAGGAAGTCGAACGCGAAGAAGACTCAGTGGCACATTGATCTCTGGGACAATGATCCCGTTGCCGTCCGCAAGGCCGAGCGAGAGGTGGCAGAAACCGGCGCGCGTCTTGGGTTGAAAGTCGCCATCAGTGCGTTCCGCGGCGACTCTTTCCAGCACGCGCAAGGGTACCTCGGCGCTTTCGACATCTGCGTTACGAATCCGCCGTGGGAACTGCTCAAACCAGATCGACGCGAACTGGCAGCTCTGGATGCGGCGGAGACAGAGCAGCACATCAAGCAGCTTCGAGAACAATCAGCGCTGCTTGGACGCCTCTACCCCCTTTCAGTTCGGCACAAAAAGTACTCAGGGTGGGGAACGAACCTCGCGAGGTGTGGTGCGGAGGTCGCTCTTCGGCTCATTTCGTCCAAGGGAGTCTGTGGGGTTGTGTCACCAGCGTCCCTGCTGGCGGACCAGCGGTCGGTTGACCTCCGAACGTGGCTCTTCACAGGCCACCGGGTCCTGGACCTCGCGTACTACGCCGCGGAGGCCAAGCTCTTCGAGAACGTCGACCAACAGAGCATCACCTTTGTCGCGCGTTCGGGAAGTTCGAGTGAAGGGCCGCCAAAGATTACTGTCTTCGATCGTGACCATCGGTCGAGCGTGACCGCGCTCACGCAGGACGACTGGCGACGGCTCGAGAAGAACGGGTTTGTGTTGCCCATTCAGTTCGGGCTCCAGCTGATGAAGTTCGAGAACCACTGGGCTTCATTGCCAAGATTCGCAGAACTGGAAGGCTCAGGAGACTCCGCGCTGTGGGCTGGACGCGAGCTGGACGAAACTGGTCATCAGCGCTTTCTTGGCACTCGAGGAACGCACCGGTTCCTGAAGGGCAAGATGGTGGTTCGGTACGGTCTGGCGGAGGAACCGAAGAGCTTCGTCAGATCCGATGGGCCGAGGGTGCCGGCATCGGCCGATCACTTCAGGTTGGCTTGGCGAGATGTATCTCGGCCGAACCAGAAGCGTCGCATTCACGCGACGATCATTCCGCCTGGATGGGTCACTGGAAACTCCCTCAGCGTCGCGTATTTCAAGGACGACGATGAGGCTCGATTGAAGGCGCTCCTGGCTGTCGTGAACTCCTTCGTGTTCGAAGCTCAGGCCAGAGCCAAGTTGGCGACGGCGCATGTCTCACTCGGAGCCGTTCGCGAAGTCCGGATGCCGCGCCTTGATGATAAGAAACTGGTGCGCCGCCTCTCCTTGCTGGTGGACCGATGTATGGCAGGCCAGCCAGACGCGCTGGTCGAAGTTGAGCTCGCGGTGGCAAGACTCTACGGGCTCAAGCGAGAAGAGTTCAAAGAAGTCCTGGGATCATTCGAAAAGCTGACGCTTGATGAACGGCAAGCGCTGCTCGCTTCAGCGACGTGGAAGTCAGTCGAAGACTTCTCTCGGCCTAGTCTGAACGGGAAGGCTCTTGCAGTTGTGGCGGACCCCATCATCCCAAACCACTACAGCGCATCTCTAAGCGAACTCGACCGGATGATCGTTCACGCTGTTCCGCCGGGCGGGAACTGGAAGAACATTCCGGAGTCTGTGCCTTCCGAGAGACTCAAACAAATCCGCGTGAGCTTTGCAGCGGGCGAAGGAAGTCGCTCGACCTACTACGGCCGCCTTCGACCAGACGCTCCTGCCTACACAATCAATACTTACTTTCCACGGCCAGGAAATGGCTGCCACATTCACTACGCTTACGAGGACGGGCAGCACCGCACGCTGTCTCAGCGGGAAGCGGCACGTCTTCAGTCATTTCCAGACAGCTTCGTGTTCTCGGGCAGCCGCAATGCGGTGAATCAGCAGATCGGCAATGCCGTTCCGCCGCTCCTGGCCTACCAGATAGCTCGATCGATCCCGTTCAAGGGGCTGTTCGTCGATCTCTTTAGCGGTGCGGGCGGCCTTGCGCTTGGCTTCAAGTGGGCTGGCTGGACACCCGTTGTCGCCAACGACATTGAGGAGCCGTTCCTCGCTACATATCGCGCGAATGTTCACCCCGCCACCGTACTAGGGGACATTCGGGAGAAGGCCATATTTGACGATGTTGTCCGCTACTGTCGTGAGGCCCGCGCGAAGCATCCCGGGCTGCCGCTCTTGGTTCTGGGCGGTCCCCCCTGCCAAGGGTTTTCAACCGCGGGGAATCGCCGCTCGATGGATGATGAGCGAAACTGGCTGTTTCACCGGTACAAGGCGTTGCTCGAGATCCTGAAGCCTGCCGGATTCATCTTCGAAAACGTTCCGGGCCTGTTGAACATGGAGGGCGGGCGCGTGTTTGAGATGATTCGTGCGGAACTAGAACAGACAACCAAGCGCCTCAGTGTTTGGAAGGTTCGGGCAGAGCAGTACGGCGTTCCCCAACGCAGGACTCGGATTGTGTTGGTCGGAGACTCGGACGGACGCATTCCGCACGCCCCTCCCGCACGCGTCACCCAGCTGGGAGGCGAGCCCAACTTGTTCGAGGTCCTTGCTCCGGCTGTAACTGTCGAGCAGGCGCTCTCAGATCTTCCGAGTCTGCAGCCAGGCGAGGACGGATCGCACAAGGCCTATGTGCACGGGCCGCGGCACCCCTACCAGGAACTGATGCGTGGAATCATTGGTCCTGCCAAGTTCCTCGAAGCAATCCGAGTTGTAGGCGACGGGCTTCAGGAAATCAGTCCTCTTCTTCCTGAGCTCGCACGTAGCGGTCGTCGGCCCAGCGGAGGCTGATCTCCTTACCGACCAAGTGCATCGTCTCGCGCAGAAGTGCCTTGGCCTGTTCGAAACATGCGGGCTCAGATTCGGGTCGTGGGAGTTGCTCAACAATCGCCCGAAGAGCCTCTTCGGAGGGCGGGTCATCAGCAAAGATCTTCCGCAGCTTCCGGTCCAGTGCCTTGATGTCAGCCGGGCACTTATCAAGAACGGCCAGCGCCTGCTTGAGTTTCTTCACGACCTCCGGGGTCATCACGAGAAGTGCGTTTCGTCCAGCCTTAGACACGTAGTCACCCAGTGCCTCGAACGCCACCCTCAGGCGTCTTGCCTTCTGCTCAGGGGCGTACTTTGTGCCTCTCTCCCGGACCACAAGGGCATCGAACTTCACCACCCCACCTTCAACTCGAACCCCATCGAACTTCGGATCATGTTCGGCGTACGGCAGGCCGAGAAAAGCCGTCAGAAACGTCAGGTGTCCTTCACTGGCGACCTTGTTTAGCACGTGCATCGCGGTGTGACGATTGTCTCTGAGCATCTTGCTCAGCCGGAGAGCCTTTTCGTCGCTGTCCACGTCGGCCTTGCGTAGATTCCAAAGGTCCTCGGCGTACCACGATGCTACTGATCCGCCTCGAGATTCGGCCGCGCGAAGTGCATTCACGTCACCGAGCGACATGCGATTGTTCTTGGTGCTGTTGCAGGACCTACACAGCAGAGCGAACTCGGGGCGGTGCGCAAAACCAAGCGATACCGGCCCGATGTGATCAGCCGAGCATGGTCCCGAATGGCCATTCAGGCAGCGCTCGCGTTGAAGTGAAGTGTTGGACCGAATGACTCCCATGAGCTCGTTCGCGGCCATCCAGTCACCATCGACCCAGTACTCGAAAACTCGCCGATCGGTCGTGTAGGACTGGAGGTTCTGTTTGCTCCGCCCGCGGTCCGCGCTTGATCGGCAGCACCGATTGAATGAGTGGAAACCGTCGAAGCGATCGGGTGCATTCGACATCGCTCCGGGACTGAGAGTCGCCGGCTCGTGAGGCACGTAGACGCGGGCGACCCATTCGAGCCAGGGGTCCAGGCTTCTAGGCAGGGCTGGGATCGCAAGCCCACTGCACTTCAAGAGTGCCGGCAGGTCGGAAAAGACCCTATCGCCAAACTTCTCCACCAGACGACCAATCAGGTCCCGGACGTGCTCCAGAGGGTCCAGCGGAAACGACTCATCGAAATACGGCAGCGCCCTGACACGCCGAAGGAGAATCTCGGAGGGATAGACGTAGCGGATGTCCAGGATCCGGCCGCAGTTCTTGCATGGCTTCTCTTTCGTGGGATGGATCCGCTTTGCCGTCTCGCTGATCCAGCCCGCACCCGACGTCGGATCAATTCCAACCGACGCGGCCTTCTTCCGCCACCACTCGAGTCTCTTTCCGTGCGTATCTTTGAACTTGCCAGACTGGCGGTTGGAGGGCGCCTCCCACTGGATTCCGCCGCCGTCGAGCACCGCATCCGGCATTCCCTTGTAGGCCGGATGCGACGCAATGAACTGGACGTATTCCAGGAACTTCGGATGGCCGCGGCCGTAGGTTGCTTTCTTTCCCATTGGGGGCTGTTCGGGGATCAGGTAGGCGAGCTGCGCTTGAACCCGGCGGGCGCAGACTTTACAAAGTAGTCCACGGGTACGCGGTAGAGCCCGGCAAACTCGGCTAACTCGAGCACGTCGACCCGACGCTCGCCGGACTCGCACTTCGAGACGAAGGATTGCGGTCTGCCCAGCCGTTTCGCGACTTCTACCTGGGTCATGCCGGCTTTTCGGCGCGCCGCCTTCAGCCGCCGAAGAAATGCCTGGTAATGGGGGTCTTGCGCGCTACTCATCGGGGATTGAGCTCGATTAGGAGTGAGGGTCGTCTTTTACAGCGTATATCCCCTAACCGAATATCCCAAACAGGGATACACGGCCGATGGCGACTGCTTCCTCACCGGCACTGAGGCGCTGTTTGGCTACCCCGTTGGCTACCCCTTGAACGACCCAACGTGACCGTTCGTGTCCTAACCTGACCAAGTAAGAACGAGAGCCCCGCGGCGACATCTTCCGCGGGGCTCTGTGTTTGGCGAGTGCTCCGAATGACTTGGGCGATCGGTGTCGGAACAGCCACGCAAGGCCGTCCATCGCTTAGGAAACCGCTGCTCTATCCGTCTGAGCTACGGGGCCGCGACGCGGGAGCACGATGCACCGATGCGTGACGGCGAAGCGTGAGGACGGGCGCGAACTTCACTGCCCGCGCCTCAGTTCCTTCCCAGCGAGCTCGCGGGGCCTGGTGGGTTCGGCCCGCCGAACCGCTTGAGGTGCTCCTGCAGCCGCCGCGCTCGGTCAATGACGTTGTCCATGGCCAGCAGCTCGAGCCGGGCGGCCACATCCATGCGCAGGCGCTGCGCGATCGAGTTGACGATCGCCGCGAAGGGCGCTTCCTCGCGGGGCAGCGGCGGCGCGACCCAGGCCTCGGCGCCGAGCGGCAGAAGCTTCTTCGCGGCGTCGAGCAGCGCCGCCCGCTCGATCTGCACGGGCGGGTCGGTCTCGTCGAGCGGGGCTTCGTCGAGCACGTCCACGGCGCAGGCGCGGTACGGGAACTCGCGCGCGACGCGTCCGAGGCGCACGCGTCGCACGCCGCGCAGCTTCAGATCGTAGCAGTCGTTCGGCAACCACTCGACTTGTTCGAAGCGGCCGAGGCACCCGAGGTCATGAAACTCGGGGCTGCCGTGGTAGTCGGCTTCCCAGCCGGGCTTGAGTGTCGCGATCGCCAGCCAGCGCTCGCCCGAGAGCGCCTCGCGCACCATGGTGCGGTAGCGCAGTTCGAAGACGTGCAGCGGCAGCTCGACTTCGGGAAACAGCACGAGGTCGGGCAGCGGGAACACCGGGACGGGATGCCGGGGCGGAGCGAACATGGCGGGCCTGCGTGCGCGACGGCCGGGCGGCGCGCGCCGGCGCGCGGTGCGCCGGCGCGACGCGGTCAGTCCTCGCCCAGGAACGCGAGCACGTCGGCGACGTGCCCTTCGACCTTCACCTTCGGGTAGATCTGGGCGATACGGCCGGTGCGGTCAATGATGAACGTGGTCCGCTCGATGCCCATGTACTTCTTCCCGTACAGGTTCTTCTGCTTGTAGACGCCGTAGGCCTTCGACACGGACGCGTCCTCGTCGGCGAGCAGCTCGAACGGCAGTTTGAACTTGTCGCGGAACTTCGCGTGCGAATCCACGGGATCGTTCGAGACGCCGAGGATCACGGCGCCGGCCTTCTCGAACTCGGCGGTCAGGTCGCGGAAGCCGCAGGCCTCCTTGGTGCAACCCGGCGTGTCGTCCTTCGGATAGAAGTAGAGGACGACCGACTTGTGGTTCTTGAACGACTTGAGCGACACGCTCTCGCCCGACGACGAGGGCAGCGTGAAATCGGGTGCCGGCTTGCCGATCACCGGCAGAAGGCTGGTCGTGGCCATGCGACCTCCGAAACGCGCCCGGGCCTCCTGTGGAGGCCCGGACGGGAGCGGCGGCGCCGCTCCAGGATGTGGGGAGTTACTTCGCGACCGCCTGCATCGCGAGCGCGCGCTCGAGATTCTGCTCGACCACGTTCCAGTCGAGGTTGTTGAAGAACGCCTCGATGTACTTGCCGCGCGCCCGACCGTAGTCGAACCAGTAGGCGTGCTCGTACACGTCCAGCGCCAGGATCGGGGTGGCGTTCCAGAGCGGGAAGGTGTTCTGCGCGTCGCCGACGACGGTCGTGAGCATGTTGAGGTCGTGGTCGTAGGCGAGCCACACCCAGCCGCGCGCCGCGAGGCCGGAGGCCTTGAAGTCGGCGAGCCAGGCGTCGTACGAGGGATAGTCGCGGTTGATGAGCGCGAGCGTCTGCTTGCCGGGGTGGCCACCCTTGCCGCCGAGGTGGCCGAAGTAGATCTCGTGGTTCTTCACGCCGCCGATCGCGAACGACAGCTCGACGCGCAGCGAGCGCAGGTCGCTGTAGGTCTGGTTCGCGGTCGAGCGATCCACGGTGTCGAGCTTCTTCTGGATCTCGTTGGTCTTGGCGATGTAGCCCTTGTACAGCTCGTAGTGCTCTTCCTGCGTGCGCTGCGAGATGCCGTTCAGTTCGCGGATGGACGCGAACGTCCTGGGCGTCAGTTCCTTCCAGGCCATGTCGAACCTCCGTTGCGAGAGGGAATGACGGGGCGGCCCCGGCGGTGTCTCGGTGGGATCGGACCGCGAGACTAGGGGTCGCTTCGCGAGGGTGTCAACAATCCCCGTGTCACTCGGATGCGGCCGCCGCGGCCGCGGATTCCGGGCGTTTTCGCAGGCCTCGCACGTCGGCGACGAGGCCGCGCGAGACCGAATCGAGCAGCGCCGCGACGAGCGGTCCGCTGATCTCGCAGGTCGGATCGAAGCGCCGGCAGGCGGCCAGCGTGAAGCCGCATCCGCAGGTGCAGTGCCGGGCGTTGGCGAAGCGCAGGAAGATCTCCACCCGGGCGGGATCGAGACTGGTCAGATCGGCCGACGGGATCTCGTCCACCCATTCGTTCTTCTTCGTGCTGTCCACGCCGGCCAGGCGGCGCGCGCGCGCGAGGCTGTCGTCCGGCGCGAGCGACACGAGCGGCGGGACGTGCGAATCGTCGTGCCGGTACGAGTCGCGGTACACGACCGCGGCGGCGGCGAGCGAGGCGACGATCGCGAGCATCACGACCAGCCGCCGGAAGCCCGACGACTGGGGCGACGCGCGCGGATCCGGCGAGCCGGGCGGCGTGGGCGGCGACGATTCGGCCATGCGCGGAATGTAGCGCGTGCGCGTGCGCCCGGCATCACGGGCGGGTCAAGCCCCGCGTCGGTCCGCGCCGCGCCGGCGCGGGCCGGCGCTCGCCGTGCCGCCGGTGCCGGGCCGGGAGGCCGCTCCCGCGAAGCGCCCTGCCGCCGGTGCGCGCCCGGACGGGCCCTTCTTTCTTGTGCGCCCGCTCGCCGGCTGGCGGCTCGCGAAGGGTCCGGGCTAACCTGCGCGGCTCAAGCACAAGGAGGAGGTCGTCATGAGCTGGACCCGCAGCATCGCCCCCGAATCGGCCCCGCCCGAGCTGCGAGGTGTGTACGAGCGCATCGCGTCCCGCAGCTCGTCGGGGCGTGTCTCGAACGTCTGGCAGGCGCTGGCACTGAGCCCGGCGGCGCTCGAGTCCGCCCACGCTTCGTACGTCGCGCTCACCACGGAGCCATCGCCGCTCACGGCGGCGCAGGTCGAGTTGATCGCCGTCGTCGTCTCCGCGACCAACGGCTGCGGCTACTGCGTCGCGCACCACGGGCCGAAGCTCGCGAAGCTCTCGGGCGACGAACTGGCCCGCGGAGTGGCGCGCGACTACCGCGAGGCCAACCTCGCGGCGCGCGACCGGGTGCTGCTCGACATGGCGGTCGCGCTCACCTGCGAGCCGGACGAACGCGGCGTCGCCGACCTCGAGCGCGTGCGCGAGTACGGTTTCACCGACGAGGCCATCGTGCGCGCGGTGGCGATCGCGGCCTGGTACTCGTTCATCAACCGCGTGGTGCTCGCGCTCGGGGTCGAGCTGGAGGCCGGCCGCGAGCCGTGGGCCTTCGGCGCGCAGCGCTGAGCGGTCGCGGCGGGCGCCCCGCCCGCCGTGGCTCCGCTCCGGGTCCGGCTTCGACCGGCGCCCGCCG
The DNA here is from genome assembly GCA_020847735.1 of Candidatus Eisenbacteria bacterium. NCBI lineage: Bacteria > Candidatus Eiseniibacteriota > Candidatus Eiseniibacteriota bacterium. The sequence goes on along the minus strand of JADLBL010000023.1, from coordinate 270,754 downwards.
CTCGCGTCAGCGTCCGCCCTGCGCGCCGCTTCCCTTCGCCTTCTCGGCCGCGCGCTTCGCGGCGGCGGCCTGCTCGCGCGCGGTCCACGGCGGCACGACGCCGTTCATGCGCGCGTAGGCGATGGACTGGCCGAGGTGTTCGTGCGTGTGCGTCGCCATGGCCAGCATGATCGCCTCCTTGGTCATTGGCTGCCCGAAGAAGCTGGCGGTCGCGGCGAGCTCGGAGTCGGGCGTGTCGGCGATGGTCCGCTCGGCGAACGCGAACGAGTCCTTCAGCAATTGCAACGTGCGCTCGACGGTGGTCGGCGTGGTGTCGAGCTTCGAGAGCACGGCCTCGGACAGCGGCGGTTTCGCGCCGAGGAACGAACTGAGCAGGTAGTTGGCCTGCGCGATGTGCAGGTAGGCCTCACCCACGGAGCGCACCCCCTTTGCGGGCCGCCAGCCCCACTTGCGGGCCGGAACGGCGCCGGCCAGCTCGATCACCTTTCCGCTCGCGTCCTTCAGGTTGGCGATGATCTCGCCGCGGATGCCCGCGACCTCGGGCGTGGCCGCGGCGTGCGCCGAAGGTTCGTCGGCGAATGCCGGCGCGGCCGACAGCAGCGCGAGGCCACAGAGCGCGGCGAGCGGGTAACGGGTCCAGCGGTTCATGGGTCCTCCTCGTCGTCGAAGTTCGGGGAGCCTTGCGACCGTCGCGCTCGTGTCCCGGGCGCGACTCAATCCCAGCCCTGCGCGATCAGCGCCCGCGTCTCCTCGATCGCGACGCGCCAGATCGCGTACATCTCGTCGTCGGCCCGTTCGTAGCGTCCGGCGAAGCAGCCGTCGCCGAGCCGCTCACGGATCTCCTTCGGTCCCAGGTGCAGCCATTGCGCGAACGGCACCTCGGCCTTCGGCTCCTTCGGCAGCGCGACGCCCTCGATGCGCGTCCACGGAAAGTTCTCCATCCACGAGGCGTGCGAAGCCAGCGGGTCGGTCGCGACCACCTTCGCCCACACCTGCGGCGCGTTCCACCAGTTGTGCCAGCGTACGCGCATGTGCGGCCGGCCCGCGAGCCATTCGGCGACGAAACCCTGCGCCGGCGCGTTGCCGCCGTGCCCGTTCACCACCAGCACGCGCCGGAACCCCTGCGCCTCGAGTCCGTCGAGCAGGTCGCGCACGATCGCGCACAGGGTCTCGACACGCAGCGAGAGCGTGCCCGGGAAGGCGGTGAAGTTCGGTGTGATCCCGTAGGCGGCGACTGGAAAGACCGGCACGCCGAGCGGCTCCGCGGCTTCGACGGCGAGCCGCTCGGCGAGGATCGCGTCGGTCGCGAGGCTCAGGTAGGCGTGCTGCTCGACGCTGCCCACGGGCAGGACGGCGCGGTCGTCGGCCTTCAGGTACTTCTCGATCTGCATCCAGTTCGTCGCGTCCACGCGCATCGTCACCTCCACTCGCCGGTGGCCGGCGCTTCCAGGGCCTCCCGGTAGATGCCGAGCAGTCCCGCCAGGTGGGCCGCGGGCGCGCTCATCCGCTCGACACGTTCGCGTCCGGCGGCGCCCCAGCGCGGCGCCGCCGGATCGTCCAGCGCCCGGCGAACCGCCGCCGCGAAGCCCGGGCCGTCGCCGGGCGCGACGAGCAGCCCCGTCCCCTCGTGCTCGATCAGCTCGGGCAGCGCGCCGATCTTCGCCGCGATGACGGGCCGCGCGTCGAGCAACGCTTCGGCGACGGTGTAGCCATAGTGCTCGACGAACAGGCTCGGCACGATCACCGCCGCCGCCCGCGCGCGCAGTCCGGCGAGCGCGGCGTCGCTCAGGTGTCCGAGGAGCCGCAGGTCGGCGGGTGCGTTCGCGGCCAGCCAGCCGGCGAGCGGGCCTTCGCCGGCGACGAGCAGCGGCGTCGGGCGGATCGCCCCGGCGATCGCGGGCAGCAGCCGCACGCCTTTTTCGGTCGAGAGCCGCCCCGCGAAGAGCGCGTAGCGCTCCGGCGTGCCGTCGGGCGGCGCGAGCGTCCCGCGCGCGGGCTCGACGCCGTGCGAGAGCACGCGCAGGCGCGCGTCGTCCACGCCGTTCTCGCGCGCCTTGTCGTACACGAACCGCGACGGCGCGATCCAGCGCCGCACCGAACGGTACGCGTTCAGCGCGTCGTGCAGGTAGGCCTCGACCGAGCCGACGACGCTCTTCGCGCGCGAGTCCTGCACGCAGGCGGTCGTCACGGCGTGCCAGTGCCGGCCGCCGCGGCAGCGCTCGCACACCTCGCCGTGCGCGAACAGGATGCGGTTCGTGCACCACGGCTTGAAGTCGTGGAGCGTCATGACCACCGGCACGCGCGCGCGCTCGAGCGGCCGCAGGATGCTGGGCGTCAGGTGCCGGCTCGGCGCGTGCAGGTGCGCGACATCGGGTTTCCAGGCGGCGACGAGCCGGGCCATCGCCGCCGCCGCCGGCGCCGACCACAGGACGCGCGGAAGCTGCTTCAGCTGCGCCAGCGTCGAGCCGCCTTCGGTGAAGTCGGCGGGCGGCGCGAAGTATTCGGCGGTCGGACTGGGCTCGTTGCCGTCGTGACGGGTGGCGAAATGGGCGACCTCGTGGCCGGCCGCGGCCAGCCAGCGCGACTCGTCGAAGTAGGTGCGCTCGACGCCGCCTTTGAGCCAGTGGAACGCATTGACGAGCAGGACGCGCATGGCCCGCGCAGGCTACCCGCGTTCCGCCGGAGCGGCCAGCGGGCGGGTCGCGCCCGCGGGCCGCGACGTCGTCAGTCCGCGCGCCCCAGCTGGAACTCGACGAGCGCGGTGCCGATCCCGGGTGAGGTCTCGTGCTCGAGCACGGCGCCGCGCGCGCTGTCGAGCGCGAGGAAGCCGCGCAGCACTTCGAGGTGCCGCAGGTCCGCCTCCGGCCGCGCCCGTTCCGCGTGCTGCGCCGCGAGCTCCGCGAGGCGGTCCCAGTCCGGTCGCGACATCGCCTCGAGCACGCCCTCGTCGAGATCCCGGCACTCGGGCACGTCGCGTTTCAGGTTGAAGGCGTGCAGATTCCACGACAGCGCCCCGCCGACCACGAAGGCCACGCGCTCCGGCCAGTCGTCGAGCGCCTGCCGGATCGCCGCGCCCCAGGCGCGGTGTTCCTCGCGCGTGCCCTCGCCGATCGAGACCGGTACGACCGGCAGGGCGCGCGACCGATCGAGGAAATGGAGCGGAATGCTGATCGCCGTGTCGGCTCCGCGCCGTGCGGTCGTCGCGCGCAGGCCGTTCCTCGTCGCGCGCCCGACGATGGCGCGCGCCAGCGCCGGCTGTCCGTCCGCGTCGTGACGCGGTTCGACGCCGAAGCCCGGAAGGTCGATCACCGAGCGGTGGCGCCGGGCGTCGTCGGCGTGAAACGCGCCCGGCGCCACCCAGCGGGCCGAGAGCGCGACGATGGCGGCCGGCTCGTCGGCCAGCATCCGCCGCCCGGCGGCCTCGAGGGCTTCGATCATCTCGGTCACGTCCCCGCGCTGCTCGTCAATGAGCATGGTCGGAACGCTGGGGGCAAGCAGGGCGGCGGTCGTGAGCATGGCCGATGCACCTTAGAAGAGGCGGGAGGAATCGGGCAACGCGGCCGCCGGGCGCCGCGCCGGTTCAGTGATGACGAACGCGCATCTCGTCGCGGGCGCGCCGCGCCGCGAGGGCGTTGCCCGGCGACAGCTCGATGCCCCGCTCCTCGGCGGCCGCGGCCAGCTCGCCGGGCAGCGGGAACACGACGCGTTCCTCGACCAGGCGGAACTCCTCGACCCGGTAGTCCCCCAGCTCGCGAACACGCGCGACGCACGCCTGCACGACGTGCTCGGGGGTCGAGGCGCCGGCGGTCAGGCCGACGTTGCCGGTCAGCCACTCGGGGCGGATGTCGGCGGCGGACTCGATCAGCCAGGCCCGCGAGCCGAGTCCCGCGGCCACCTCGACGAGGCGGTTCGCGTTGCTGCTGGCCGGCGCGCCGACGACGAGTACGGTCGGGCAAAGGGGCGCCATGTACCGCACCGCGTGCTGCCGGTTGGTGGTGGCGTAGCAGATGTCGTCCTTCGCCGGCTCCTTCACCTTCGGGTAGCGCCGGCGCAGAGCCTCGACCATCGCGTTGCAGTCGTCGATCGAGAGCGTGGTCTGCGTGATGTACGCGACCTTTTCGGGATCGGGCAGCGCGAGCGCCTCGACCTCGGCGACGCTCTCGCACACGACGATCGCCTCGGGGGCTTCGCCGAGCGTGCCGATGACCTCGACGTGCTGGCGATGGCCGATGAGCACGATCGAGTAGCCCTGTTTCGCGTAACGCAGCGCCTCGAGGTGCACCTTGGTGACGAGCGGGCAGGTCGCGTCCAGCGTGCGCAGGCCGCGCGCCTTGGCCTCGGCGCGCACCGCCGGCGAAACGCCATGGGCGGAGAACACCACCACCGCGCCCGCGGGCACGTCCGCGAGATCGTCGGTGAACACGGCGCCCTTGGCGCGCAGGGCGTCCACGACGTGGCGGTTGTGCACGATCTCGTGCCGCACCCAGATCGGCGCGCCGTGGACTTCGAGCGCCATCTCGACGATGTCAATGGCGCGGTCCACGCCGGCGCAGAAGCCGCGGGGCGCCGCGAGGTAGAGCGTGCGGGTCGGCGAAGTCATGCGATCACCTCGGTGCGGGCGGCCGCGGAGCGGATCGGCCGGTCAGGCTAGCGGAAGGCCCGCGGCACGGCAAAAGCCGCGGTCAGCGGCGCGAGACCGAGTCCGCGGCGGCGCCCCCCGGCGGCGCGGTCCCGGGCGTCGCGTCGCGCCGGGCGGCTCCGGGCACCTCGTGCGCGAGACTGTCGGCGGTGTACACCGCGCGCAGCGAGTCCGGCGCCTGCGCGCGCAGCGAAGCGATCGTGGCGCGCAGGCGGTCGCGCTGCTCGGGCTGCCGCAGAAGCTTCTCGGCCCTGCGCAGCTCGGTCAGCATGCCCGCGGCGTCGCCGGTCGCGTCGAGCGCCATTCCGAGCGCGACGTGCGCCTCGCCCGAAGCGGGGTTCGCGCGCACGCCGTCGCGCGCAAGCTCGAGCGCGATGTCGTCGCGATCGCGCGCCGAGAAGTAGCGGATCGCCTCGATGCGCGCCTCCGGCGAGTCGGGCCGCACGGCCAGCCAGCGCCGGTAGATCGCGCCGACCTCCCCGCTGCGCCCGAGCGCGACGAGCGCCTTGATCTGCCCGGCGTACGCGGGAGCGAGCGTCGAGTCGCGCGACACCGCCTCGCGGTAGTCGGCGAGCGCGGCCGGCCAGCGGCCTTCGCGGGCTTCGAGGTTGCCGGCGTTGAGCGACGCGCTTCCGTCCCTGGGCGCCAGCCTCGCCGATCGGCGGTACGCCTCGCGCGCTTCGGGCGCGCGGCCGAGCAGCGACAGCACCAGTCCGAGATCGCGCCAGGTGCCGGCGTCGCGGGCGTCGAGCGACAGCGCGTGGCGCAGCGCGCGCTCGGAGTCGGCCGGCCGGCGGGCGAGGCCGTAGGCGAAGCCGAGCGCCTTCCACGAAGCGGCGTCCTTCGCGCCGCGGCGCGTCAGCAGCTCGAGCTGGCGCACCGCGTTCGCGGTGTCGCCGTCGCTCGCGAGCGCGAGCCCGAGGGCGCGCGCGGCCACGCGGTTGCCGGGATCGAGCGTCACCTCGGCCGCGTACTCGCTCACCGCCGCGCGGTGCTGGCCCACCGCCGTGTACAGCAGGCCCATCCGGTAGTGCGCGTCGAGCAGCTTCGGGTCGTTGCGCACGGCGTTCCGATACGCGGCGATGGCCGCGGCCGGAACGCGCTGCGCCTCGAGCGCGCGCCCCAGCTCGTACTGCTCGCGCGCGAACTTCTCGCGCGAGACGCGCTCGGCGTCGGCGGGCCCTGGACGACCGGGTTGCAGCAGCGGTGCCGGTTCCGACTCGATGGAGACGGTCGTGTCGCGATGCGGCGGCAGCAGGATCGGCGGCACGTCGGCGCGCGTCACCGGCACGCGGGCGGGCGCGAGCAGCGCGGCGAGGAGCGGGGCGGCGAACGCGGCCGCGAGCGTCAGGCGGCGGGTTTTCACGGGCGGGCAGGGTAGCACGGCGCCCGCCGGAGCCGGGTCAGGGCGGCGACAACCCGCGCCGGATCGGAACCCCCCGGCGCCCGCGGCGGACGCCGCGCCCCCGCGAGTGGCCCGGCACGCTGTGATACCGTTCCCGCCCACCGATGAAACGCACGTTCGTCCGCCACGCGCTCGCGCTCGCCGTCGCCGTCATGGGCGCCGTTGACCTGCTCTCGGCGCTGCTCTCGCGTCCGCCGGAACGAGTCCTCGCGCTGCGTCACCTGGTCCCGACCGCCGTGCTGGACACGAGCCGCACCTTCACGCTGCTCGCGGGCGTACTGCTGCTTCTGACCGCCGACGGCATGCGCCGGGGCAAGCGTCGCGCGTTCGTGACCGCGCTCTTCCTGTGCGCGCTGTCGGTCCCGGTCAACCTGCTCAAGGCCTTCGATCTCGAGGAGGCCACGGTCGCGGCCGGACTGATGTTCCTGCTCGGCATGAACGCCGAAGCGTTCCAGGTGCGCAGCCGCGACCTGTCGTTCCGCGGCCTGGTGGCGCCGCTCGCGATGTCGCTGGCGGCGGTCGTCGCCTACGCCGTGGCGGGCAGCTGGATCGTCGAGGCCCTCTTCAGCCCGCACGACGCGTCGGTCGCCCGCGCCTCGGCGGAGGCGCTCTACCAGCTCTTCGGCGTCGGCTCGCCGGTGCTCGACGTCGAACGCACGCACGGCCCGGTGCGCTGGTTCCTCGGCTCGATCAGCGTCGTCGGCATCACGCTGCTCGTGGGCTTCGTCGTCGCGCTGCTCAGCCCGGCGCAGCACCGCCGCCGGCATCGCGCCGACGTCGAGCGCATGCGCACGATCGCGGCCGCGTACGGCGACAGCACGGTCGCGGCGTTCGCGCTCGGCGACGACGTGGACCACTTCTTCAGCGCCAACGGACGCGCGGCGATCGCCTACCATTTCGAAGCCGACACGCTCCTCGTGATCGGTGACCCGATGGGACCGCCGGAGGAGATTCCGCCGCTGCTCGAGGCGTTCGAACGCTTCTGCCGCGAACGCGACTGGCAGTTCGCGTTCTACCAGGCGCGCCGCGAACGACTGCCGCTCTACCGCGCACGTGGCTGGAGCGCGGCGCACATCGGCGTGGACCCGATCCTGCACCCGGCCGGCTTCACGCTCGAAGGGGGGGCCCGCGGTACGGTTCGGCGCGCGGTGAACAAACTCGCGCGCCAGGGAATCGAAGTCCGGCACTGGGTGCCCGGCGAGCGGCCCTTCGGCTCCGATCCCGACTCGGCCGCGATGCTCGAGCCCATGCGCGCCATCTCGGCCGAATGGATGCAGGGCCGCGCCGGCGGCGAGAAGGGGTTCTGCATGGGCCGATTCGAGCCGGCCACGCTCGGCGAACGGTGGGTGTCGGTCGCATGGAACGTCGCCGCCGGGCGCGCCGAGGCGTTCTGCACGTGGACGCCCGTGTGGGCGCGGCGCGGCTGGGCGCTCGACCTGATGCGCCGCCGGCACTCGGCCCCCTCGGGCGTGATGGAGCTGCTGGTCGTGCGTGGCGTCGAGCACGCGCGCGAGCGCGGCGACGAGATGATGTCGCTCTCGCTGTCGGCCCTGGTCCGCGTTCCGACCGCGGGCGGAGCCGCCGAGACGATCGCGAGCGACGATCCGGCGCGCGCGTTCCTGATCGAGCGGCTGAAGCGCTTCTACGACTTCCGCGGCCTGTTCGAGTGGAAGCGCAAGTTCGATCCCGCGTTCGAGGACCGCTACCTCGTCTACCCGGGGGCGTTCGCGCTGCCGCGCATCGCGCTGTCGCTGGCGCGCGCGCAGAGCCCGGCGGGCCTGCTCTCCTACCTGCGGCCCGAGCGCGCGTCCGCGCCGCCGCCGGGCGGCGGCGTGAAAGGCCGCGCCGCGTGAGCGCGAACGTGGACCTCGCCACGGCGCGCGCGATCGAGCGCGCCGAGATCGAGGCGTGGCGCGACGCCTTCGCGGCCGCCTCGCGCGAGACCCGGGACGGACTCGGACTCGCCGAGCGCGACTTCGGTCACGCCTTCGCGCTCGCCTCGCGCTGGCTGGCGTCGCTGCTCTTCAACCGCGTCATCGGCCTCGGGCTCTTCGAACCCGTCACCGACGGGACGCTCGACGCCATCGCCGCGCATTTCGCGGAGGTCGGCGAGGACCACGCGCTCAACGTTTCGCCCCTAGCCGAACCCGAGGGCCTCGGCGAACGCCTCGCGGCGCGCGGGTACTCCACCTTCTTCCATCACGTGAAGTGGGTGCGCGACACCTCGCCCCCGGCGCCGGTCGAGAGCACGCTGCGCGTCGAACGCGTGCGGCCCGAGCGCGCCGAGGTCTTCGCGGGCCTGCTCGTCCGGGTTCTCGCGCGGGGCGCGCCGCTGCGCCGCGACTGGATGGCCGAGAGCGTCGGGCGCACGGGCTGGAGTCATTATCTGGCGCTCGACGGCGAGACGCCGGTCGGCTGTGCCGCGATGCGCGCTCACGACGACGTCGCCTGGCTCGGCTGGGGCGCGACGCTGCCCGAGGCGCGCGGGCGCGGCGCGCAGTCGCTGCTGCTCGCCGCGCGCCTCGACGACGCGCGCGCCGCCGGCTGCCGGCTGGCGACGACCGAGACCGGCCCCAACGACCCGGACCTGAACCCGGTCAGCTGGCGCAACGTCCAGCGCGCCGGTTTCCGCGTCGCCTACGACCGGCCGAGCTGGGTGCGGCCGGAATAGCTCCGCGCGGGCCGGGCGGCGGACCGTCCGCGCTCACGGCCCGGGCATGCGAACGGCCCCGGACGTCCTGCGTCCGGGGCCGTCGCCCGCCACGGCCGCGGCTCGCGCCGCGCGGCTCACTTCGCGGTGAAATTCGGCTTGCGCTTCTCGATGTAGGCCGCGAGCCCTTCCTTCGCGTCGTCGCCCTGGAACAGCAGCTGCTGCAACTCGCGCTCGACGGCCAGCGCGCTCTCGAACGGCAGGTCCGCGCCCGACTGCACCGAGCGCTTGATGCGGCCGACCGCCTTCGAGGCGCGATTCGGCGGGCAGAAGCCCTCGGCGTAGGTCTGCACCTTGTCGAGGAACTCCTGGTGGGTCGCCGTCTCCCAGATGTCGTTGATGATGCCGAGGTCGAGCGCCTTCTCGAAGGCGAACACCTCCGCCGTGCACATCAACTCGATCGCCTTCGACTTGTTGACGAGCCGGGCCAGGCGCTGCGTGCCGCCCGTGCCGGGAAGCACGCCGAGATTGATCTCGGGCAGGCCGACCTTGCCGGCGCCCTTGCGGGCGATGCGGATGTCGGCGGCCATCGCGATCTCGAGCCCGCCGCCGACCGTGTGGCCGTTGAGCGCCGCGATGACGATCTTGGGCGTGTGCTCGAGCCGGTTCAGCGTCTCGTTGGCGTGCAGGCAGAAGTAGTACTTGAAGGTCGGATCGGCCTTCTTGAGCATGTTGATGTCGGCGCCCGCGCAGAAGAACTTCTCGCCGGCCCCGCGGATCACGATGGCCTGCACGTCATTGTTGAAGCGCGCCTCGAGGATGGCGGCGTCGAGCTGCTTCATCATCTCGTGCGTGTAGCAGTTGCCCGGATCGAACGTGAGTTCGAGGGTCATCACGCCGTTCTTGACGGACGTGTTCACCATCGTCTGCGTGGCTTGCATGACGGTCTTCCCCCTGCTGGATGGGTCGGAAATCGGCGCGGCCCGCGGGCCTGGACGCCCTCGGGCGGGGCCGGCGCGCGCGTGATCCTGTGAGCGGCGGGCAGTATAGGAGGCCGCGAAAAACCCGGTCAATGCCGGGGATTCGCGCGGTCCGCCCGCGCCTCCCGCGGCCCGCGCCGCGCAGGCCCCGCGTCTGTCAGGCCCGGGCAAGGTCTTGCGTCCGGCGAGCAAAGTCCCTGGACGAATCTCGTCCCTTCATCGTAGATTGCCGATGAACGATGATCGTGCGGCCGCCATGACGCCGACTTCGCTGAACCCGGAGGAACCGAAGGCCATGACCACCACCCGATCCGCGAGGGCGCCGATCGCCGCGGCCGACGAAGAGCTGGCCGTGTTCGCGAAGGCGCTCGGTCACCCGGCGCGCGTCGCGATCCTGAGGCAGCTCGCCGCGGAAGGAACCTGCATCTGCGGACAGATCGTGAGCGCCCTTCCGCTGGCCCAGGCCACCGTCTCGCAGCACCTGAAGGTGCTGAAGAACGCCGGCCTGGTGCAGGGCGAGATCGACGGCCCGCGGGTCTGCTACTGCCTGAATCCGAAAACGCTGAAGCGCTTCCGCAAGCTCGTGAACGAGCTGCCCACTTCCGAGGAGTGAACGCGATGAGCACCGACACGAAGAACCCGCCTCCGGCCACCGCCCCCGCCTCTCCCTGCTGCGCCCCGACGACGTCCGCGGATCGCTGCTGCGATCCCCTGCCCGCCGCCGGCGGGTCCGCGGCCGCGCCGACCACGACCGACGCCCCGGAGAACTCCGACATTCGCACCCTCGTGCGCGAACGCTACGGCGCCGCCGCGAAGGGCGAGGCCTGCGGCTGCGGCGGCGGCGGCTGCGCGGCCCCCGGCGACGCCGAAGCCGCGCTCGCGAGGCTCGGCTACACGGCCGAACAGGCGGCGGCGATCCCCGAGGGCGCGAACCTCGGGCTCGGCTGCGGCAATCCGATCGCGCACGCGGCGCTCCAGCCCGGCGAGACCGTGCTCGACCTGGGCTCGGGGGCCGGCATCGACTGCTTCCTCGCCGCGCGCGAGGTGGGTCCGACGGGCCGCGCGATCGGCGTGGACATGACGCCCGCGATGATCGAGCGCTCGCGCGCCCTCGGAACGAAGCTGGGTGCGGGCAACGTCGAGTTCCGGCTCGGCGAGATCGAACACCTGCCCCTCGCCGACGCGAGCGTGGACGTGGTGATCTCGAACTGCGTCGTCAACCTTTCGCCCGACAAACCGCGGGTGTTCCGTGAAGCGCTGCGCGTGCTCCGCCCGGGCGGCCGGCTCGTGGTGAGCGACCTGGTGCTGACGCGGGAGCCGGGCCCCGGCGTCCGGCGCAACGCCGAGCTGTACGTGGGCTGCGTCGCGGGCGCTTCGTCCGAAGCGGAATACCTGCGGTTCGTGCGCGAGGCCGGATTCGGCGACGTGCAGGTGGTCGAGCGGACCGGTTACGACATCGGCGCGGACTCGTATCCGGAAGGCAGCGAGGAGCGCGAGGCGTTCGGGGCCGTCGTCTCGATCAAGGTTCGCGCGGTGAAGAAGCCCTGACCGCCGCGTGACACCGCGCGCGGGCGGGCCCCGGTAGACTTTTCGCAACCATGCCCGCCGCCCCCGCCATTCCCACCCGGCTCGCGCTCGCGAGCGCCCTCGTGCTGGCGCTCGCGGGCGTCGCCGTCTCCGCCACGGCCCCGCGGTCTCCTGCGTCCGCACCCGGCGCGCGTCATTCGCCCGCGCCGGCGCGCGAAGCCCTGCTCACCGTTCCGGCCGACGTGCCGCCCGCGCTGCTCGGCGGGAAGCTCCCGGCGAGCGTCGCGGTGCGCGTGCACGTGACGGCCGCGGGGCTCGTGGACAGCGCGCGCGCCGGCGCCGGCGATGCGCGCCTGCGCGCTTCGGCCGAAGCCGCGGCGCGCTGGTGGGTGTTCGCGCCCGCGGCGGGCGGCGCGGCCTTCGAGGTCCGCGTTCCGGTGGCCGCCGCCCACGACGCGGTCCCGCTCCACCCGGACGTGCTCGCGATCGCACGCAAGGCCGAGGCGCGGGGCGACCTGCCGATGGCGCTCGCGGCGTGGGTCGGCGCGCTCGGCCGCGTCGGCGAGAGCCCCGTCGTCGCCAACGAGTGGGCGATCCGCGAACAGGTGATCGCGATCGCGCACCGCATGTCACCTCCGCCGCACACTCCCGGGGAGATCGCCGCGCGGGCACGCGGCGCCCGCAACCGGCAGCTGCGCACGGTCGCGCGCGCGGAGCACGGCGAACTGGTCGGACTCTTCGACGAAGCGTTGCGCGGGGCGCCGTGGTGGGACGAGCCCTACCTGTGGCGGGCCGGCTCGCTCGCCGGCTGCGGCCGCACGGCCGAGGCGCTGCGTTCGCTGCGCGCGTACCGGCTCGCGTCCACGGACAGCGCGGGCGCCGCGTTCGCCGGACGCCTCATCGGCCGCCTGGCCGCGTCCGACACGGTCGGCGTGTGCGAGGCGATCAAGACCTGGCGCGTCGTTTCGGAGCCGGTCGCCCGCTGACGAGGCGGGCCGGGCTACTCGAACGCGCGTGACGCGCGGCTCGGCGTCCGTTCGAAGTCGCCGTCCGGCGCCGCGCCGAAGACGGCCGGGCGCTTCTCGACGAACGCGCGCACGCCTTCGGCCGCGTCGGGCGATCCCCAGCAGGCCGACTGCGCGATCCGCTCCGCGGCCAGGCACTCCTCGAGCGAGCGCAGCGGCGCCGCGCGCAGCGAGGCCTTCGCGGCCCGGACGGCGAGTTGCGGACCGGCCGCGAGGCTCGCCGCCCACGCGCGCCATTCGCGCTCGAAGCTCTCCGCCGGCCAGAGGCGCTGCACCAGCCCGAGCCGCAGCGCCTCATCGGCCGCGATGAGGTCGCCGCTCCAGCACAGCTCGAGCGCCTTCGCCACCCCGACGAGCCGCGGCAGGTGATGGGTGCCGCCCCAGTCCGGATGCAGCGCCAGCTTCACGAACGTCTCGCCGAACTTCGCCGCCGCGGAGGCGACCCGCACGTCGCAGGCGAGCGCGAGGTTCGCGCCGGCGCCCGCGGCCACGCCGTTGAGCGCCGCGATCACCGGAAACGGCAGCGCCGAGAGGCGGCGCACCGCGCGCTCACCCGCCTCGAGCAGCGGCTCGAGCTCGCCGAAGGGCGCCCCGCGCGCGGCGAGACCCGCCATGTGCTCGACATCGCCCCCCGCGCAGAATGCCCTGCCCGCGCCGGTCAGGACCAGAACCCGGACGTCGTCGCGCCCGGCGACCTCGTCGAGACGGGCGATCAGCCGCTCGCGCATGTCTCCGGCGAAGGCGTTGAGTTTTTCAGGACGGTTCAGCGTCACGACCGCGACGCCGCGAGCGACGTCGAGCAGAACGGTTTCCGGGGACATGGGTGGGCGGCTCCTGGGAAAGTTCGAGCGGGCCGGCTCCGGGAGGCGGGCCCGGACGGGCCGGGTGAGCCCCGGGTCGGGAGATTCCGGCCGGGAAAGGCCGGCGCCGGGCCCCGGCGGACTCCGGAGTTCCGCCGGTGGCCCCGACCGACCACTCAATCCGCAGCATAACAGCGGCTTACCCTCCGGACCCACCGGCTTCGCCGGGCCATACGAACCCTTGAAGCGGCCCGGGCGACAGGCCTATCGTCCGCTGCTCATGGTCCGGGCCGTACCGCGTCGAATGGATTCGCTCGCCGAGCTGGTCGGGTTCGTGCGCGAGTTCCTCGCGGCCGAGAAGATGTCGGAGGATGCCGCCTTCGACGTGGATCTCGTGCTCGAGGAGCTTTTCACGAACCTCGTCCGGCACGGTCGTGGCGCTGGCGATGTCGAAGTGGAGCTTTCCCGCGCGCCGGGGGAGCTCCGTATCCGTCTGCGTGCCGCCGAGCCCTCACCCTTCGATCCGACCGCGGCGCCGCGCGTGAACGTGCACCTGCCGATCGAGGAGCGACGGCCGGGCGGCCTGGGGATACATTTCGTCCGCGAGCTTTGCCACATCTTTCGTTACGAGTGGAGCGACGGCGTGGGAACGACGCTCGTCGTCATGGGAGTGACCGACTAGTGCTCGAGTTGCGGATCGAAGAAGGCGGGCTCGTGAAGGTGCAGGGGCGCCTCGATGCGGCGGAGTCCGATCGGGCGCTGGCGACGCTCGAGAAGCTCGCCGGGCCCCTGACGCTGGACTGCAGCCAGCTCGAATACATCTCGAGCGCCGGAATCAGCGTGGTCATGCAGACCTGGAAACGCCTGAACGGCCAGGGTTCCTCGCTGCGCATGACCGGAATGACCCCGCGGGTGCGAAACGTGTTCGCCTACGCGGGCCTCGACAAGGTCCTCGACATTCAGTAGCGCCGCCCCCCGAGGCGCCCGAAAGCGTTTTCCCGTGTGGCGATATGCCGCCCGGGCCCGCCCCGGCCCCCGCCCCGTCGTGCCCGGACTGCCCGGTCCCTGCGGACCGAACTCCCCCCAGCGCCCAACTTCCGGGCGGACAGGCGTGTATTGATGGACGACGAAGCACTGGTCCAGAGGTGCCTTTCGGGCGACACCGAGGCCTTCGGCGAACTGGTGGGCCGCTACGAGCGGCCGCTCTTCAACGTCGCCCTGCGCATGCTGCGGGACCGCGAGGAAGCCCGGGACGCCACTCAGAACGTCTTCGTGAAAGCCTGGCAGCACCTGGACCAGTTCGACCGCAACCGGCGGTTCTTCTCGTGGCTGTACCGGATCGCGGTCAACGAAGCGCTGAACCGGGCGACCCGGCGCAGGAAGGCCGAGCCGCTCGACGAGAACCTCGTGGACCGGGGGCACAGCCCGGCCGAGCAGGCCGAACGAAGTGAGCAGTCCGCGCTCCTCGAGCGCGCGGTGGACCAGCTGTCGGACACCTATCGGGAGGTCATCGTGCTGAGGCACTGGCTCGACCTGTCGTACGACGAGATCGCCGACGCGCTGCACGTTCCGGCGAAGACCGTCAAGTCGCGCCTGTTCTCGGCCCGCACCCGGCTCGGCGAGATTCTCGCCGCCATGGGAGTCGAGTCGTGAGCGACGAACTCCTCGACGATCTGATCCAGCGGACGCTGGAAGGCGACGCGAGCGCGGCCGAGCGCGAACGGCTCGAGTCGCGCATGGCCGCGGACCCGGCCGCCCGCGGGCGGTACGACGAGCTCTCGAGGGTGTTCCAGGCGCTCGCGGGCGTCCGGGCGGCGGAGCCACCGGCCGGCCTGCGGGACGAGGTACTGCGCGCCGTTCGCGGGGCTGCCCCCGCGTGGGCGCCCGCCGCGGCGCGTACCGGCCAGTCGGCTTCGCCGCGGCCCTCGAAGCCCCTGACGCTCCCGCGCCGGTCCACGTTCGCCTGGCTGCGGGTCGCGCTTCCGGCGGCGGCCGCGCTGGTCGCGGTGTTCTTCGCCTACGCGAGCTGGCGTGGCGCCGGCCAGCCGGCGGGAGGCGGGCTGGCGAGCGGCGCGATGTCGGGCGCTTCGGACCTGGTGCGGATCGGGCCGGGCGACAGCGCCGTGCTCGTGCGCTGGAGTCCCTCGGCCACCGGCTTCCAGCTCCGGATCAAGGCGGGGAACTCGCCGGTCCGGATCGTCCTCGAAACCCTGTCGTCCGGCGCCCTCTTGAGCCTCGCCCCGGACGCCCCCACGCCTTCCCCCAGAGTCGAAGCGAACCTGCCCGCGAATGCCCTCGTCGTCGCCGAGGGCACGGCCCCGGATACCCAGGCCACCGTTCGCGTGAGCGTCACCCTCCCCGACGGCCGGTTGGCGGCCGGGGAAGTCAGGCTGCGCGGGCTGAGCCCCTCCCGCTGACCTGAACATTTTCGGGCCCGCCGCCCAACTTCGGCCGCAGCGTCGGGTCATTCCTTCGGCCACCGTTCAGAGAAACGTTCGATCACGAACCGCAGGGAGAGGAGGGTCCATCCATGGCCAGCAATCGCAATTCGATCGTCGCCGGGGTCATCGTCCTGGCAGCCGCCGTCGGGTTCCTCGCATGGAAGGGCGTCCTGGGCTACCCCCCGAAGGGTACCGAAGGCACGATCGGCGCCGCGAAGCGCTACCAGGCGCAGCAGATCACCCCGAACGACGTGGAGCTGAACGACCCGCAGACGCAGGCGTTCATCCAGAGCGACCTGTTCCACCGCATGCAGACGGACGCCGAGTTCCGCAAGGCCGTCGTGGACGGCGGACTCGACCGCTTCGTCTCGGCCCAGGCCCGCGCCACCGACCTCGCCCGCGCCGCGCGCGACGTCGGCAAGGCGGCCGACGCCGCGAAGCTGACGGACGTGTCGGCCCGCGCGCTCGACGTCGCCAGCCGCGCCGAAGCCCTCGCGAAGGCGAAGGACTTCGCCCGCATGGTGGACGCGGACAAGATGGTGGCGGACCTCTCGAAGGCCTCGCTCGACCTCGCGCGCATGACGGACGTCGCCAAGGCCGTGGATGCCGAGAAGCTCGCCGACCTGGCGCGTTGCACGGAAGCGTTCGCACGCTACTCCGACGCCTCGCGCATGATCGTGACCGCGGCTCGCGCCGAGGAGCTGGCCGCTTCGGCCCGCGACCTCGAGAAGTCCGCGGACGCGGCGAAGCAGGTGGACGCGGCGAAGCGCGCCCGTGACCTGGCCGCCCGCTCCGAGGAGCTCGCCCGCATGAAGACCGCCGGCAAGTCCGTGGACACCGAGAAGATGATCGCCGACGTGGCGAAGGCCGCCTCGGCGCTCTCGCGGTCCGAGGATCTCGCGAAGCTCGTCTCCGCCGACCGGATGATCGCGTTCGCGAGCCGTGCGGACGCCTTCGCCCGCTGCTCCGATGCCGCCCGCGCCAACATCGCGCTCGAACGCATGAGCGAGGTCGCGGCCCAGGCCCGGGACCTCGAGAAGGCGGCCGACGCGGCGAAGCAGGCGGACGTGGCGAAGCAGGCCCGTGACGTGGCCGCCCGCGCGGAGGAGTTGGCCCGCCGCCGCAGCGCCGACAAGGCCGCGACGGTGGACGCCGGCATGCGCGACCTGGCCCGTGCGTCGCTCGACCTGGCGAAGGCCGCGGACGCCGCGAAGCTCGTCAGCGTCGAGGCCCGCGTACGCGACCTGGCGCGGAGCGCGACGTCGTTCGCCCGGCTGACGGACGCGAGCCGCATGGCCGACGCGGCGGTGCGCTTCAACGACCTGGCGAGGATGATCGACGCCGGCAAGTTCTCGACGGCCAACTGAACCCGGCGGGGGGCGGCCTGCTCTCCCCGGCCGCTCCCGCCGAGCGCGGACCCGAGGCTGTTCGCCGAGGGTCCGCGCTTCGTCGTTCCTCCCGGAGGCCCATCCCCATGCCCCGCCCGGTGCGCCGCGCGTTCGCGCTCTGCTGCCTGCTCCCGCTGCTGGCGCTCGCGTCGGCGGCGCGCGCGCAGGTGGAGCTGATCGAGGCCGACGACCTGCGCCTGACCTACCCGGCCCCGCTGCTGTCGTTCATCGCGCCCTACACCGCGCGCTGCTTCGAGAACAGCATGCGCTTCCACAAGAAGCTCTGGGGCTACACGCCCTCGGACCCGGTCAATGTGATGCTCGACGACTTCACCGACTACGGGAACGCGGGCGTGTGGGTGAACCCGCGCAACAGCATGGTGCTGCACATCGCCCCGTCGAGCTTCGTCTACGAGACGGGTCCCTCCAACGAGCGCATCCACTTCACCATGAACCACGAGGTCGTCCACGTGCTCGCGCTCGATGGAGCGGGCGGCGCGGACCCGCTCTACCGCGGATTCTTCCACGGCAAGGTGCGCGAGACCGACGAGCACCCCGAGACGATCCTGTACGGCAACCTCACCGTTCCGCGCCGCGCAGCGCCGCGCTGGTACCACGAAGGCATCGCCACGTTCATGGAAACGTGGATGGCCGGCGGAATCGGCCGCGCGCAGGGTCCCTACGACGAGATGGTGTTCCGCGCGATGGTCCGCGACAGCGCGCATTTCTACGATCCGCTCGGCCTCGAGTCCGAAGGCACCCGGGTGGACTTCCAGGTGGGCGCGAACTCGTATCTTTACGGCACGCGCTTCATGACCTGGCTGGCCTGGGAATATTCGCCGGAGAAGGTGCTGGAGTGGGTCGGGCGAGGACCGGGAAGCCGCCGCTACTTCGCCAGCCAGTTCCGGCACGTGTTCGGCAGGTCGCTCAACGACGCCTGGAGCGACTGGATCCGCTTCGAACACGAGTTCCAGACGGCCAACCTCGCGCAGGTGAGACAGCACCCCACCACGGCGTACCGCGACCTCTCCCCGCTGGCGCTGGGCTCGGTCTCGCGCGCCTACGTGGACACCGTGAGCCGGTCCATTCTCGCCGCCGTCTTCCATCCGGGCGCGCTCGCGCACCTGGCGGCGATCCCGCTCGACGGCGGGCCCGAGCGCGTGCTGCAGGAGGTCAAAGGACCGGCGCTCTACTTCGTCACCTCGCTGGCGTTCGACCCCGCCGCGCGCCGGCTTTACTACACGACCGACAACAACGACTGGCGCGACCTGCGCGAATACGACCTGGCGGACGGCCGCGACCGGCTGCTGATCCGCGACGCGCGCATCGGCGACCTCGCGTTCGACCGCGCGAACCGGGTGCTGTGGGGCGTGCGGCACCTGAACGGCATCTCGGCGTTCGTGCGGCTCGAAGCGCCGTACCGCAACTGGCAGCTCGTCTGGGCGCTGCCCTACGGGCTCGACGCCCTCGACCTCGACGTCTCGCCCGACGGCCGCACGCTCGCCGCGTCGTTCGCCGAGATCAGCGGCCGCCAGACGCTGCGCCTGCTCGACGTCGCCTCGCTGGCGGCCGGCGACACGGCCTCGCGCACCCTGTGGGACTTCGGCACCGCGCCCCCCGCGGGCTTCACGTTCGACCCCTCGGGTCGCGCGCTGTGGGGCAGCTCGTACTACACGGGCGTCTCGAACATCTTCCGCTACGACCTCGATCGCGACTCGATGGACGTGGTTTCGAACTCGGAAACCGGCTTCTTCCGCCCGGTCCCGACCGGCGAGGAGTCGCTGCTGGTCTTCCACTACAGCGGCCGGGGCTTCCGGCCCGCGCGCTTCGTGCCGCGGCCGCTCACCGACGTCAGCTCGATCCGCTTTCTCGGCGAGCAGCTCGTGGAGAAGCGCCCGGTCCTGAAGTCTTGGGCCGTGCCGCCCCCCTCCCGGATCCAGCTCGATCCCGTGCGCTCGGCTCCGAAGACGTACAGCGGCATCGCGCACGTCGCGATGACGACCGCGTATCCGATCGTCGGCGCCTACAAGGACCGGGTCGCCGTCGGCTGGCACGCCGACTTCACCGACCCGCTGTTCTTCCACGAGTTCGGCCTCGACGCGTCGTGGACGCCGCAGCGCGACGTGCCCGACGACCAGCGACTGCACCTGACCGCGCGCTACAAGCGGTACGACCTCGCGCTCACGCTGCGCTGGAACCCCGCGTCGTTCTACGACCTCGTCGGCCCGACCAAGACGAGCCGCAAGGGCTTCGGCACGTCGCTCTCCTGGCACCGCGCGCTCGTCCACGACAAGCCGCGATCCCTGGAATGGTCCATGGACGTCAGCCACTGGGGCGGACTCGAGCGGCTGCCCGATCACCAGAACGTCGCGACGTCCGCCGGCTTCGACCAGCTGCTGTCCGGCGGCAGCGAGCTGCACTGGACGAACCTGCGCACCTCCATGGGCGCTCCCGACTTCGTGAAGGGCGTGGACGCGTGGGGCGGCGTGCGCGAGAACGGCGTGCGCTTCGTGCGTCAGGGCGCCGTGCTGTGGCGCGGCTACTGGTTCGCCGACGGCGGCCTGTCGGTCGGCCATCCCGTGCCGGGGCTGCGCAACTCGTCGCTGTGGCTGCGCTCCGCGGCCGGCTACGCCACCGGCGAGCGCGAGGAGCCGTTCGCCAACTTCTACTTCGGCGGCTTCGGCAACAACTGGCTCGACCACGGAGAGCCCAAGCGCTACCGCGACGCCTACAGCTTCCCCGGCACCGACCTCGACGCCGTCGCCGGAACCAACTTCGCGCGCACGATGCTCGACTGGAACCTGCCGGCGCTGCGCTTCCGCCGCGCCGGGACGCTCGCGTTGTACGCGAGCTGGGCTCGCCTGTCGTTCTTCGGCGGCGTGCTCGCCACCAACCTCGACGACGCGCCCTCGCGCCGCCGGCTCGCCAACGCGGGCGCGCAGGTGGACGTGCGGTTCCAGCTCCTGACCCAGACGCCGCTGACGCTGTCGTTCGGCTGGGCGCAGGCGTACGAGAAGGGAGAAAGACCTTCCCGCGAGGGCATGGTTTCGCTGAAGATTCTCTGACGATGAACTTCTGGAGCCTTCTCGCGGGGTTCGTGCCGGTCGTCGTCTTCTTGCTCGGGCTGCGGCTGATGGACAGCTACAAGCTCGTCCATCGCACCCTGCTGGTGCTGGCCATCGCCGGCGGGGTCGTGGCCGCGCTGGCGGCCTTCGGCGCGAACAGCATGCTGCTCGACACCTTGCACGTGCCCTCGGGCATCCTGCGCGCCTGGGCCGCGCCCGTCGTCGAGGAGGTGCTCAAGGCGTTGCTCGTCGTCTGGCTCGTCAGCACCGACCGCGTCGGGTTCGTCGTGGACGCGGCCGTGGTCGGCTTCGCGGTCGGCACCGGGTTCGCGCTCGCCGAAAACCTCTACTACGCGAACGCACTGCACGACCCTTCGATCGCGCTGTGGCTCGTCCGTGGCCTCGGCACCGCCATCATGCACGGCACCGCGACGGCCCTGTTCGCGATCTTCGGCAAGGGGCTTTCGGACCGCTGGACGGGTGCGGGGATGCTCGCGTTCCTGCCCGGCATCGTGCTGGCGATCGTCGTGCACGCCACGTTCAACCAGCTCAGCGCCACGCCGCTGGTCACGACCGCCATCCTGCTCGCGACCAGCCCCGTGCTGCTGCTGGCCGCCTTCGAGTACAGCGACCGCGCCACCCGCGACTGGCTCGCCGGCGGCTTCGACGGCGAGGTCGAGATGCTCGAATCCATTCTCGACGGCGCCGTGGGCGAGACCCCCGTCGGCCGCTACCTCGAGACGCTCCGCACGCGCTTCGAGCCGCTGGTGGTGGCGGACCTGTTCTGCCTGCTGACCATCCATCTGGAGCTCTCGCTGCGCGCCAAGGGCATGCTCATCGCCCGCTCCGCCGGCGTGGAAGTGCCGGTGGACGACAGCGTGCGCGAGAACCTGCTGGAGATGGCCTACCTCGAGAAGTCGGTCGGCCCGACCGGCTGCCTCGCGATGCTTCCGCTTCGCCAGCGAAGCCGCCGCGACCTGTGGCAGATCCTGCTGCTCCGGCGGGCGAGCGCGGGATAGCGGGAGGCCCCGTCACTTCCCCGCGAACGCCACCACGTGGCCGTCCGGGTCGAGACAGTACGAGACCATCGCGCCCCAGTCGCGCGGCAGCGGCGGGCTCAGTTCGCGCGCACCGGCCGCGAGCGCGCGGGAATGGGCGGCCGCGGGCGACGGCACCACGAGATAGAGCTCCGCGCGGGGAACTCCGCGTGCGCCGGCGGGATCGGGAAGGGCGGGCCCGAGCAGCCGGCGGATGCCGGACTCGGGCATCAGGCCCAGCACCGCGTCGCCGCCGAGGTCGAACTCCGTCATGCCGGGAACGTCGAGCCGCGGCGGCGAATCGAGGACGGCGGCGTAGAAGTCGCGTGCCCGCTTCGGGTCCGTCACGTAGAGAATGAAGTGGGCTCTCATCGCGGCCATCCGTCCAGGCGTTCCCGCGGCCTCACGCCGTCCTCCTCACCACCACGATCGTCACGTCGTCCGCCGTGAGGCCCGCGCCCGCGTAGGAGGTGACGTCCGCCAGCAGCGCACGGCCGATCGCCTCCGCGCCGTCCCCCGCGGCGACGCGCGCGGCGACCACGGCCTTGAGCCGTTCCTCGCCGTAGAACTCCCTGCCCTTCGGAGCCTCCGGGATGCCGTCGGAGTAGAGCACGAGCACGTCGCCCGGACGGAATCCGCGCCGCTCTTCGGTGTAGCCCATGCCCTCGACCATCGCGAGCGGCAGGCCGGTCGCGCCAAGTTCCTCCATCGCGCCCTCGCGCACGAGCAGCATCGGGTTGTGGCCGGCGCTGCACCAGATCAGCTCGTGGCCTTCGCGCGGGAGCAGCGCCATGAAGAACGTCGCGAACCTGCCGCGCGTCGCCGCGCGGCACAGCGATGCGTGCACGGCTCCCAGCACGTCGCGCGGCGCGACGCCGGACCGCGCCTCGGCGTGGAACGACGCTCGCAGGTGGCTCATCAGCAGCGCCGCGGGCACGCCGTGGCCCGAAACGTCGCCGACCACCACCGCCAGGCGGTCCCCGCCGATCGGAACCCAATCGTAGTAATCGCCGCCGATCGCCTCCGCGGGCACGTTGATTCCCCAGCAGTCGAGGCCGGGAACGTCGGGGGGGCCGGCGGGCAGCAGGTGCTGCTGGATGTCACGCGCGACCTGGAGTTCCTTCGCGCGTTCGCGCACGTGCTGTTCGGCGCGGGTGCGCCGCCAGCCCTCGATCACGATCCACGCGAGCGGCGGCAGCAGCAGCGCCGCCGTGGGCGGCACGTCGAGGTCGGCGAACAGGAACAGGCCCATGTCGAGCCCGGCGATCGCGACGACCGCGCCGCCGGCCAGCAGCGCCGAGCGCGCGAGCGGCAGCCCCGAGAGCGCGGCGCCGAGCAGCAGGCCGGCGAGCAGCAGCGGCGGCAGCAGCGTCCAGCCGGAGAGCCGGTCAAGAAATCGGCCTTCGATCGCGGCGTTGACGGCGTTGGCGTGAATGTAGACGAGCGGTGTGGCGGCCGAGAACGGCGTCGCTCCGAGATCGGTCGCGACCTGCTCGACCGCCGTCACTCCGACCAGCACCAGCTTGCCCGCGAAGGCGCGCCGCAGCGATGTCGAATCCCCGTCGCGGTACCACTGCAGCGCCTGGAGCAGCGGGTAGCGGTGGGCGAACGAACCGCGATCGCCGGCGAAGACGATGGACGCCGAGCCCTCGCCGTCCACCGGCACGCGCACCTGCGCGTGCCCGCGGTGCAGACGGATTCCGTCCTCGGCCAGCTCGAACTGGGGCAGCGTCGTGTCCGCGCGCGCCGCCGCCTCGACGAGGCGGATCGCGAGCGACGGATACGCCCACTCGCCGAAGCGCGCGAACAGCGGCACGCGCCGCGCGACGCCGTCGCCATCCACCGCGACCGCCGTGTGCCCGAGCCCCGGCGAGGCCTCGAGCAGCGCCTCGTAGGGCAGCGAGACCTGCCGCGCGAGGGGCAGACGCTGGCGGGTCACGGGTCGGCCATGACGGATGAGCGCCGCGCGCGCCGCGGCGCTGCCGGCCTCCTGCCCTCCCAGCGAGGCGTCGTCGCGCAGGAACGAGATCGCGTGCACGACGTTTTCGTGCGATCCGGTGACCGCCGCGAGCAACCGATCGCTGAGCGGGTCGGCGCCATTCTCGCCGAGAAACAGCAGGTCGAAGCCCACGGCCTGCGCGCCGGCGCCCTCGAGCGCATCAATCAGGACGGCGTAGGTCGAGCGCGGCAGCGGCCATTCGCCCCGGTACGCCTCGAGCGTCGCGTCGTCAATCTCGACGAGCGCGATGCGGTCCGAGGCCGGGCGGTTGCCGCGCAGCCGGTAGCGCGCGTCCTGAAAGCGCAGGTCGAAGGGGTGGAACGCGCCGAGCAGCCACAGCACACCGAGCAGCGCCGCGCAGCCCAGGCCGAGCGCGGCGCCGAGGCGAACGGGCAGTCGTTCGTGGTGCGTGATCCGATCGGCCACGGGCTGGGCGGTCAGTGCTTCCAGTACAGCACGTTGGCCGCGTCGCTCTGGTCCGCGGCCCGGGGTCCGGCGGAGCGCCACGCGGTTCCGCTCTTCGGCTTCGCGGTCGCGGCCCCGGTGCCCGCGGCGGGCTTCGGCGCCGCGTTCGGCACTCCCGCGGCGGCGTTCTTCAGCATTGCCCGGATCTCGCCACGGTTGACGAACGCCTTCTTGTCGGCGCGCCCGGCCGGCGCGTCGCTCTTCAGGCCGAGCAGCGTCTGCGCCTGCTCGAGCCCGCCCGCGAGGCGCACGCCGGCCGCCGCCGCCTCGTTCGCGCGCGCGTCGTCGCCCATCAGCAGCAGCGCGGTCGCGCGATTGAGCTGGATGCCGGCGTCGGCGGAGTCGCCCCGCGCGGCACGATCGTAGAACGCGAGCGCGACGCCGAGGTCGCCCGACAGCAGCTTCAGGTTCCCGAGGTTGTTGAGCGCGCGCGCATCGCCGCGCGTGTCCGAGAGCATGGACACGAACAGCGACTCGGCGCGTGAGAGCTCGCCGCTCATCGCGAGCGAGACGCCCATGTCCGCGCGTTCGGCCGCGGAAGGGCCCGCGAAGGCGGTGCCCGGGCAGCCGCACGCCCACAGCAGGGCGAGGGCCGGAAGCCACGGCCCGTGGCGGAGCTTCTCGAGTGCCATCGGAGTCTCCTTCGCGTGAAAGGTTCGCTTCGAGGGTCGGTTCCTACGGCCGGGCGGAGCGGGCCGTCCTCCGGCACACGCTAACGCTCGACCCAGAACATGTAACGGTAAATACCCGGGATCCCCGCTCCAGGTTGGTCCTGCGGCGCGGCCGGCTCCCGTCCCGGGCGGGCGCCGGCTGCGGCCCGCGTTCCGGGGCTCGCCGCCGCCCGGGCCCCGGCGCGCCGCAGCGCCGCCCGCAGTCGCGCCCGCAGGGCCTCGTCGCCGCTCCCCGGGCCGCTCGCCCGGTCCAGCGAGTCGCTGGGCGCCAGTCCCGTCAGGCGGCAGGCCGCGTCGTAGCCGCCCGCGTCCGCCAGGCCCCGCGCCAGCAGCCCGGCGGCCGCCGAGGAGTCCCCGCGGACCAGGCGCGAAAGTCCGAGGTTGATCCGGACGCCAGCGTCCGAACCGCCCAGCGCCAGCGCCGTGCGCCAGTGCTCCTCGGCCTGCGGCAGGCTGTCGAGCGCGGCCAACACCACGCCGAGGTTGTTGTGCGCCATCACCGACTGCGGAGCCTTGCGCAACGCCTGCTCGAGCTGTCCGCGAGCGCCCTCGAGGTCGCCGCCGTCCAGGAAGACGCGCGCCAGCTCGTTGAGCGCCTCCGCCGAGGCCTCCAGATCGCGCGCGGCGCCGCCGAAGTGGGCGGCGAAGTACTCGTCGCGCAGCTTCGAGAGGGTCGCGGCCTCGGCCGCCAGCCGCTCGCCGAATCGCGCCTCGTCGAGCGTCCGCACCTGTCGCTCACCCGGCGGCAGCACCGGTTCGTAGCGTTCCTGCGATTCGGTCACGTCCACGTAGCCGATCTGCCCGCGCGCCGACCAGCTCGCGACCTCCTCGGCGCCCATGCGCCAGGCTTCGGCGAAACCCCTGCCCACCGCCGTCGTCTCGAGCGGCAGCCAGAGCTGCTCGTCGGCCACGACCGTCATCGAGCTGTCCACGCCGAGCGCCGCGCGGTTGCGGGGATGGAGTCCCGTGTCCACGAGCAGGAAGATGTGCCCCGGCGCGTCCACGAACCGCGTGTTCACGCCGACGTTGCCGAGCAGCGAGGCGAGCAGCACGGTGGTGTCGTCGCAGTCGCCGCTCAGACGTTCGAGCGTCTGGAACGGGTAGTGGATCGTGTCCACCGCGTGCGGGGTCTCGGACGTCGTCGCGAACGGGTTCGCCGGATCGGGCACGTACGCCATGCCCATCTCGGCGAGCGCGTCGGTCATCGCCGCGGCGAAGGCGACGTTGCGGCTGCCGAAGGCGCGATCCTCGCGCAGCGCGGCGATGCGGCTCGCCTGCCGGGCCAGCTCGTCCACGGCCGGGTCGCGCGGGGTGACGAACGCCGCCGCCTGCGCCATGCCCGCGCTCCAGTCGATGGCGCCGGGGGCGTAGGCGACCGTGCGCGCCGCGGCCTTCTCGCGCCGCACCAGCCGGCGGCTCTGGTAGCTGGCGCTGACCTGCACCTGCACGGGCTGATCGCCCCGCTGCGCGAGCACGCGCTCGTCGAACACCGCGGTGAGCGGCACCTCCTGCGAAACGCGCGGGCGCAGCACGATCTCCTGTTCGCTCGGCGCCGACATCAGCTCCGGTACGAACACGCTCAGGCGCGTGGTGAGCGGACGGTCCTGGAGGTTGCGCACCTGCACGCTGCCGATCGGCTCGCGCGCGTAGCTCTTGTAGAGCGACGTGTAGAGGTCGTTCACCTGCACCTTCTCGAGCCGCACCTGCGCCGGATTGAAGTTGAACTCGAAGGCCACCGCGAAATGGTCGGTCGCTTCCAGCGTCGGCGGCAGCGTGCGCGCCCAGTCCACGCGCAGCAGTCCCGCGTGCAGGCCGAGCCCGAACGCCGGCGTCGGCGGCTCGGGCCCCTTGCGGTCGTCCTCGAGCCCGAGCCGCACCGCGAGCAGTTCGTGCGGCGTCGCCTCGAGTCCCAGGTGCCAGCGGTCGTCCACGTCGAGCGCTACCGTGCCCCAGCGGCCCCACGCGTACGACACGCCGGCGCGTACGTTGCGCGGGTAGGCGGTCTCCTCGCCGCCCTCGCTCTCGCGCACGCGCGTGTTCAGCAGATCCTGCGCGACCAGCCCGACCCGCCAGCGCTCGGCGGGCACGACCAGGACGCCCGCGTCGGCGCCGAGTCCGCGTGCCGAACCGAGCGACGCGCCGTCGAGGTCGGTCGTGCGCGTGAGCAGCTTGCCGCCGAGCCCCGCCCACACGCCGGGCGCGACCTTGAGCGACCAGCCGAGCGTCACGCGGTTCTCGCCGAAGCCGAGCTCGCCGTCGTCGTAGCCCGAGTGGTACCAGTCGAGCGCCAGCGCCTGATCGGGCGAAAGCGGCACGACGAACGAACCGAGGTTGTCGCGCACGCCGCTCTGGAACAGGTTCGCGTGCGAGGCGGCGATCTCCTGATGCCCGATCCGCGCGAGGCCCGCCGGGTTCCAGAAGAGCGCCGTCGCGTCGTCGGCGATGGACGTGAAGGCGCCGCCCATGCCGATCGCGCGCGCACCGATCGGCACCTGGTAGCTGGGCGAGGCGCCGGCGGGCGGGGCCGCCAGCAGGCCCAGCGCGGCCATCAGGCTCCACGTCGCGCGGCGGCGTGCGCGCGCAAGCGGCGCCCTCGCGGTCGTGCCCACCGCGGAGAGCCGGGGCGCGTCCGACCCGGGGCTTCCCTTCACTGCACCACCGCCAGCGGCTTCGTGAGCGTCCCGCCGAGGGCTTCGACCGTCACCAGGTAGAGCCCGGCGTCCACCAGGCGCCCGTCGTCATCGCGGCCGTTCCAGCGCACCAGGTTCCCGCCCGCCACCGCGCCCATGCCGCTCGCGATCACGCGCACGAGCCGGCCGGCGCGGTTGTAGAGCTTGACCGTCGCGGCGCCCGGGCGCGCGAGCGAGAAGCCGATCGCCACCTCGCTCGTCGCGAAGCCGCCGCGCGGCGAGAACGCGCGCGGCGTGAGCGTGAGCGCCGTGAGTCCGCCGCCCGGCGCCGCCGCGGGCGGCTGCGCGAACAGCGCGTACTGGCCCGGGCCCGAGAGCGTCAGCGCGAGCGCGCCGCCGTCCTGCGGCGAGCCGCCGAGCCGCTCCCACGCGCCCGCTCCCTGCCGGCGCCAGACCGCGAGATCGCCGCCACCGGCCCACGGCCGCAGTTCGAGCACGCCGTCCTTGCGCAGCGCACCGCCCGTCCAGCCGATGGACCATGCCGGCCCGCGGCGAAGTGCGCCGCCCGGAAGCGTGTCGGGAGCGCCGCCTGCCGTGACCGAATCCACGTTCACGACCGGATCGGCGTCGAAGGCGTTCGGCGGGAAGTACAGATGCGCTTCGGCGTTCGTGGTGAAGACGTCGCCGCCCTCGCCCGCCACGAGCCGCACCGGCGAGGTGACGTTCGCGAACGGCGCGACGTTGTCCACGATCACCCGGATGCGCGCGACGCCGGTCAGGCCGAGCGTGTCGTCCACCGCGACGCGAATCTCCCAGTCGCCATCCGGCAGCGCCGAGGTGTCCCATATCGCCAGCGTGTCTCCCGTGACCGGCACGTCGCCGCTGGCGAGCGTGTAGGTCCACGTCGCGGCGCCCAGCGGGCGGGCCTCGACCGCCGCGTGAAGAAAGCGCGCGTCGGCCGTGCTGCCGACGATCGCGCACGTGCCCCTCACCGGCAGGCCGGCGGCGGGCGCGAGGATCTCGGCGGCGGGCGGGGTGGCGTCAATCTCGAAGGCGTAGGTCGCGGGTGTGGGATCCACGTTGCCCGCCCAGTCGCGCGAGCGCACCGAGAACGTGTGAGGGCCGTCGGCGACGCCCTGGCGGTACCAGGTGTTGTCGGCGGTCCAGTCCGACCACGGCTGGCCGTCCCACTGGCTCATGTACTCGAGGTCGGCCAGCTCGCCGTAGGCCGCGCCGAAGACGAGCGAAACGTTGCGCGAGGGCGAGACCCTCTCGTTCGTGTTGACGAACACGGTCTGCGGCGCCGCCAGGTCCGGCTCGTACTCGGCGAGGCCCGACAGCCCGAGCACCCACATGCGCTGCTGGGTGTCGGTCACCACGCCGACGATCTCGTCCACGGTGAGCCCGTTGCCGCGACTGTCGAGTTTCTTCCACGAGCGGCCGTCGTAGCGCCCGACGCCGGCGGGAGTCGCGGCCCACACCGTGCCGTTGGGTTCGAATGCGATGTCCTTCACCGGCGTACCCGGCACCGCCTGCGGCCAGGAATGGACTTCCCACGACGAACCGTTCCACCTGCGCGCGTCGAGCGAGGTGCCGGCCCAGACGTCGCCGTTCGGGGCCTCACGAAGCGCGCTGACGGAGGTGCCGGGCCAGCTCGTCCATGTGCCCTGATCGAAGCGTGAGACGCCCGCGGTCGTCCCGAACCACATCGCGCCGTTCCTCGCGGCGAGCAGCGCGGTCGGATAGTCGTCGGGCAGACCGTCGGCCGTCGTCCACTGTTTCACCTGCGTGCGCGCGGGGTCCACGGACCACAGACCCTGAAGCGTGAGCACCCAGAGCCGGCCCGTCGCGTCCTCGGCGAAGCGCTGCACTTCGGCGGGCGGGCCGCCGAGGGCGTAGCGGGTCCATCCGCCGACGGCGCGACGGGCCGCACCCGACGCGGTGCCCGCCCACAGCTCGCCCGCGCCGTCCACGAACAACGTCCGCACGTCGTCCGACGGAAGGCCGCTCGCCTGCGAGTGCGGCGTCCACGCGGTGCGTGTCGAGTCGAGCGCCACGAGGCCGGAGCCCGGCGAGGCGAACCACAGCGTGCCCTGCCGGTCCTCGACCATCGCCGAGATCGAGTCCGGCAGAGGCCGCGCGAAGCCGCGACGCAGCGTGGACCAGTTCCCGGCGCGTCCGAGCCGCGCGAGACCCGTGTCGAGCGTCCCGAACCACAACTCGCCCGCGCGGTCCTGCAGTCCCGCGGTCATGCAGTTCCCGGGCAGCGGGTACGACGTGGGAATGTTCGGCGATGGCTGGGCGAAGCAGCCGGCCGAGGGGTCGGTGAAGAAGTAGTTGCGCCACGCCACGCCGTCGAAGCGGAACACGCCCTGCGACGTGACGCCGAGATACTCGTAGGTGAGCCCGCCCATCCAGACGTTGCCCGAACCGTCCACGAGCAGGGAGGCGACCGGCCCGACGAGCTGGCCATCGGAAGTGCGGTTGTCGTAGCGAAAAGTGACGCCGTCGCCATGCGACACGCCGTTGAGACCTCCCAGCCAGATGCGTCCGGATCGGTCGGCGGCGATGCTCAGGATCACGTTGCCGGGCAGGCCATCGGCGCCCGTCCAGTGATCCCAGCCGGCGGCGCCGTATCGCCAGACGCCCTGGTCCGTGCCCACCCAGACGTTGCCACCGGGATCTTCACCCAGCGAAAGGACGCTGTCCCGGCCGAGCGCGCCGGGGTCCGAACGAAAGGTCGTCCACTGGGTCCGCGTCGAATCGAGCATGCTGAGCCCCAGCGGCGTGCCGATCCACAGGCGGTGCTGCCGATCCTCGAGCAGGTGGTTGGCACGCGGGTCCACCAGCCCGCTGGTGGACGGGGTGAGAGTCGTCCATGTGCCGGTGCCGGGCTGATGGCGCACGAGTCCTCCCCCGGTGCCGAGCCAGACGTCCCCGCGGTGGTCCTCGCACAGGGCGTTGATCGTCGGATCCGGCAGCTCGGGACTCGAAGCGTCGTAGCGTCGCCAGGCGCCGCCATCGAGCACCGCGACCCCCGCGACCGTTCCGAACCACAATCGGCCCTGCCGGTCGCGAAGCAGCGAGGACACCCTCCGATCGGGCAGCGAGTCCAGCTGGGTCGCCCAGCGCGTGCCGTCGAAACGACAGGCTCCCGCGTCGGTGCCCACCCAGACCGAACCGTCCCGGTCCTCGAGGAGGCAGCGGACGGCGTTGCTCGCCAGACCGCCCGCGGCTGACTTGAAGTTCTGCCATTCCGCCGCGGCCGGCGCGGGCATCAGGCAAAGCGCCAGCAGGGCGGCCGCGACGTCCCTGGCCCGCGACCCGATCCCGGGCGGCTGCTCGCAATGCTGCGGATTCCTGCGGGCCAACTGCCCTCCCGGCCTCCTGGCGAATGGCCCCGGCCCGAAGCTTCGCGGTCGAACGGTCGCTGGAGCGTGCCGCGAACGCGTGGATCCGGCGTGTGCCGTCAAACCCCGAGCTCCTCGCGTGGAACGTCGTCCGGTCGAGGTTCAGGTCCCTCTCGGAAGCGCATGCTGCGCACGACCCGAGCCGGCGCCACCGGTGGATGGCGCCGGCCCATGGAAGCTACTACGGGATGAGGACCATGCGGCGGGTCTTTTCGTAGTCCCCGGCCCGCAGCCGATAGAAGTAAACGCTCGCGCCCCGCGGCAGCCGGGTGATGTCCACGACGTGGCTGCCGGCCTCGAGCCGCTTCGCGTCCAGGGGCTGGCTCACGAGCCGGCCCTGGACGTCGAAGATGTCGAGCGTGACGGTTTCGTCGCGCGCCAGATCGAACCGCACCCGGGTGCCGGCGCGGAACGGATTGGGGAAGTTCTGGTGGAGCAGCGTGACGCGCGGCGGCCCGTTGTCCGTGCCGAGCTGCGGGCTGCCGACGGTGACCGCCGCCTCGGGGTCCGACTTCGTGACCTCGGCGTTGCCGACGTTGTCCGCCGCGAGCGTGTAGAACCCGAACGTGTGGCCATCCGCGACCGGCACCTCCAGCGACGTGCCGCTGGTGGGGGGGGCGACCGGTGTGAACGCGCCCACGTCCTGGCGCACGTAGAGCGTCACGTTTGCCAGGCCCGCCCCGGTCGAGTCGTCCGAGCCGGTCCAGTGAACCCGCACGCGCGAGGCATCGAGCTGCTCGATGCCCGTGAGCGCGGCGCTCGAAGGCAGCCGGGTGTCCACCCGGTTCATGGCCATGTTCGTCGGCATGGGCGTGTTGACGTCGAACTGGATGGAGGCCTGCGCCTGCACCGTGCCGCCCGAGACGGCGTTCGCGTAGGGCTGAATGCTGTAGGTCACGAATCCGGTGCCGTCGCCGAACTGGTTGTTCACGGGCAGGAAGCCGATGTACGGATTGGTGGGCTGCTGGCCCGTCGCCGGGTCTATGGTCGTGAACACCCAGCTCGCTTCCCGCGTCTGCAGATTGATGCCCGCCGTGACCCGCACCGCGAGACCGAGGTCCGCGTAGCCGTTTTGCGCACTGTAGCTCGTGCGCCCTCCCGGCACGTTGATCTGGTGCGTGCCGCCGAACCCCATGCTGCCCACCCGGAACGTCGTCAGGTCGAGGTTCGGATCGATCGGAACCGTGATGCGCACGACCTGGGCCGGCGCCGACGCGACGCCCGGCAGGTTTTCGAAGTCCACGCGGTACGGCATCGGCGCCGCGCCCCGCACCCACTTCTCGGTGCCGAACCCGGCCGGACCGGTCATCAGGTTCGGGTCGCACGGGACGACGACGCGCGCATTCGCGCTGGCCGTGACCGAGAAGCCGGCCGCGGTGCCGCCCGTGACGCGTGCGACGCGGCCATCGGCGACCGCCACCGGCACGGGCAGATCAGCCGCGTCGAAGACGCTGACGCACGCGGGCAACGCCGTGCCCGGCACGGCCACGTCCGGCGCGCACTCCGGCACGACGCCCGCACCGCCGCACGGTCCGCCGGCCGCCAGTTCGTCGAGCAGCGTCTGCGGGCCCGCGGGAAGGGCGAAGTCCGGCGACGGCAGGACGAGGTGATCAATGATGAACAGATAGTCCTCGACGTCGCTCGCCGCCAGCATGCCCGGGCGGACGTAAGTGTTGATCAGCGACGTGTCGCGAAACGCGAAGGCGTCACCGGCGAGCGCCACCAGATCCGCCGGCAGCCCGGCCGGATCGGAGAGCAGCGCCCGCCTCGCCGCCTCGTGCGCCGCCTGCTGCCGGTCGAGGAAGGCGATCACGGTCGTCGCGTCCGCCAGCACGCGGATCGAATACGGGCTGCTGTCGAATCCCGAGACGCCCAGCGTCAGGGCCCGGGACTCGCCCGGGGCGAGGTTCGCACCGACGACCTCCACCGCGAGAAGCGAATCGCCACCGCCGGCACGGTGAAGCACCGCCGCGTCACCGGCGACGGGAGTGAGCGACGGCACCAGCGCGCTGGCCGGGAACAGTCCCGGATCCGCCTCGAGCGAACGCAGCGCCGAGGTCGCCGGGAACAGCACGCGCGCCCGCACCACCGGCGCGTCCTGGTTCGAGGGGTTGCGCAGCCGAACGGTGAACGGCGCGGTCGCGCTGCGCCGCAACACGTCGGCGTTGTCCGTCTCGATCGCGACCTCGACGGGACGCGCGGGCTCCACCGAGAAGCCGCCGGGAATCACGACGGTCGTCAGGCCGTTGGCCGCGACGAGGTCGTACAGACCCTCGGCGACGCCCGTCAGGTCGAAGCGGGCGAGCACGTCGGTCGAGTTCGTGAACTTCGCGAGCCGCGCGCGGGCCTTGACGACGCCCGATTGCTCGAGCCGGAACTCCGTCGTGTCGCGCAGGCCGGCGCCGCGCACGCGCATCGTCACCCGTCCGCCCGCGCCGCCGGCCGTCGGCGCGTGCGAGGTGATCGAGAACGGCAGCGTCTCGGCGAGCAGCGTCAGGTGTTCGAGGCTAGCCACCTGGCCGAGATCGCGGGCGACGACCATCAGGTAGTAGGTGCCCGCCTGCGTCTGCGGAACCAGCACCACCGGGTTCGCGGTGAAGCCGGCCGGGCCGCTGAAGTCCCACTCGTTCTCGTCGGGTGTGCGCGCGAACGCCGTGAACATCTCGTTCGTCGCGTCCGCCACGTCGCTGGAGAGCGTCAGCTC
Source organism: Candidatus Eisenbacteria bacterium (assembly GCA_020847735.1). Lineage (NCBI taxonomy): Bacteria > Candidatus Eiseniibacteriota > Candidatus Eiseniibacteriota bacterium. The sequence goes on along the minus strand of JADLBL010000023.1, from coordinate 237,918 downwards.
GAGATCGAAGTCGGCGGGCACGCTCACCTTCCAGAACCGCGCCTGACCGTCCGCGAGGTCGAAGGCGGCCGGGATCCCGAGCGAGAGCGCCGGCAGGTCGGTCAGCACCTGCGCCGCCGAGATCGTCTGGTTGTTCGCTCCGTCGGACTCGCGGATGTTGTCGCGGATGTTGGCCCGGACGATCGCGTGGTAGGAGCCGGGCGAGAGTGGTGGCAGCGTCCCGGTGACGTTGCCGTCGAGGTCCACCTGCAGCGGCCGCGCGGACGCCCGCGCCGTGAAGCGCTGTGATCCGCCGGGCGGCAGGTTGATGTTGACGATCTCGACGCCGACCAGCGGATCCACGCTCGAGATGAACGCCGAGTCCGACGACATGAAGACCGCGTTCTGCAGCTGGCCCACCGCCGGGTTCGCACCCTGGTTCGCCAGCGTGTAGGTCACCGTGATCGGTTCGCCCGGCACCGCCGCGGGCGGCACCAGGACGTCGGTCACGACGAGATCCGAGGGCGGCGGCAGCGTGAGGGTCGTCGGCGCGGTCGCGGCGTTGTCGTTCTCGGCGCCGGCTTCCCACACTTCGCCGCGGTTGTCGGCGCGCACGATCACGTAGTAGGCGCCCGAAGCCCAGCCCGGCATCGTCGCCGTGAGCTGCTGCGGAGCGCTCGAGCCGCCGCCGAGCGCGGCCGGCCCGGCCACGCTGCCGAGCGAGACGTCGCTGCCGTCCAGCCACGGGTCCTGCGACAGGTAGGCGCCGACGTACCACTCGCTGTTCGGCACGGCCCCGGCGCCGCCGTTGTTCACCTGCCAGCCCACCAGCGCCGGCTGGCCCGCGTCGAGGTTCGCCGCCACCGTCACGCCGCTCACGGTGAGCTGCGGCGGAGCCGGCGAGGTCACGAGCACCGTGCCCGCCGATACGGCGGTGTTGTTCGCCAGCGCGCCGTCGCCGGAGGCGCCGCCCGGGTCCGAGCGCACGATCACGTGGTAGGCGCCGTTCAATCCCTGCGGCACCGTACCGCTGACGTCACGCGCGTAGCCCGCACCCGCCGCAAGTGCGCCGGCGTGGCCGGGAGTCGCGACCTGGTGGTCCTGCGCGGGATTGAAAGACGTGTCCGACGACAGCCAGACTTCCTCGGGCCACCAGCCGGCGAGCGTCGCTCCCTGCCCGCCGTTGGCCACCGAGTAGCTCACCGGCAGCGGCCCGCCGCCCGAGGCGGCGGCCGGCCCGGAGACGTTCGTGACCCCGAGATCAATGGCCGGGTAGGGCTTCACATACACCGTGCCGATGGCCACGATGTTGTCGCCCTCGTCGGTGTGCTCGAACACCTCGTTCTGCGCGTCGGTGCGCGCGAACACCCAGTACGTGCCCGCGTACGACGCCGGCACGTTGAACGTCGCGCTCGCCGAATACGACTCGGCCGGCTGAAGCACGTGGTTCGCGCGCTGCGAACCCGAGACGCGCGCGCTGGAAGTCCAGATGGCGCCCGTGCCCAGTTCGACGTTGTCCGTGAAGGCAGCGGCGACGCTCCCGGTGCCGGCGTTCGAAACCTGCCATTGCGCGGTGCCCGAGCCGCCGGCAAGAACCGTGTCGCTCACCGAGACCGCCACCGGCGCGAGGTTCGGCCACGGCGAGAGCGCCACGTTGACGGGCTGCGCGAGGGGCGTGACGTTGTTGCTTTCGAGGTACTCCACGAGCTGGCCGTAGACGTCCAGCTTCGCGATCAGCCACCGCGGCCCGCTGATGCCCTTGGGAAGGTTCACGACGACGTTCCGCGAGTAGCTCGCGTCCAGGTCCAGGTTGCCGCTCTGCGGGTAGGAGCCCAGCAGGACGTCGGCCACGTCGAGCAGGGAATCGGCGGACAGCCAGAGCTGGTCCGTCCACGCACCGGCGCCGGTCGCGTTGAAGCCGTGGTTGCCGACCGTGAACGAAGCCTGGAGCCCGCCGCCCGAGACCGGCTGCCCGTTCGTCGTGAGCGCGTCCACGCGCAGGTCCGGCGGGAGCTGCTGGGTCACCTCGGTCGCCGCGCCGGCCGTCGCGTTGATTTCCTGCTGGTCCTCGAACACGAGCCCGCGCTCACCCACGGACTGGTTGTCGGTGGATGCGTTCATGTCGCTCGCCACGATCAGATAGCGCGTGCCGCCGAAGTAGGGCGGCAACGTCACCTGCAGGCTGGCGGTGTACGAGGAATCCGCCTCGAGCACGCCGGTGTGCTGCGTGCGTGCGAGCCAGTCGTCGGTAGCACGAATGCTCTGGCCGCCGAGCACGTCGAAGTCGAAAGTCGCATCCGTCGAGAGGAAGACCGCGTCGTACCATTGCGAGGCGTCGGTGCGGCCGGCGCCGCCGTTGCGCACCGTCCACGAGACGGTAACGGTTTCGCCCGAGAGCGCCGTCGGGGGGGCGACCACCTGCGTCACGACCAGGTCGGCGACGGCGCCGAGCACGACCGCCACCGCGCCCGAAGCGGACGTGTTGTCCGTGCCGTCGGTTTCGGGGACGGCGTCGCCGCCATCGGCGGTCGCCAGCACGTAACGCGTGCCGCTGGTGCCGAGGGGCACGGTGCCCGTCACCGAGCCGGTGTAGGACTCGCCCACTCCGAGGAAGGTGACGTTCTGCCGCTGTCCGAGCAGCACGGCCGTCTGCGCGTCGTAGGTCGGAGTCGGCGACAGCCAGACGGATTCCCACCACGACGGCGTGCTCGTCGGACCGGCGCCGTTGTTCGCCACCGTGTAGTCCACCACGATCGGCTGGCCGGAGGTCGCCGTCGGCGGCGCGGTCACGTTCGTGACCACCAGGTTCGGCAGGCTCGCGAGGATCGCGACGTTCGAAGGGCCCGTGAACGCCGTCAGGTTTCCGGCGCAGTCGGACGCCTGCGAGCGGGCGTAGTACGAGCTGCCGGGCACGCCGATGAAGTCATGGGTGCCGCTCGCGCCGATCTGCACGTCGGCCGCGAGCGAGCCGAACGCCGGATCGGTCGAGACCTGCACGCGGAAGCCGGTCACGCCCGAGTTGTCGCTCGCGGTGCACTGGATGCGGATCCTCGAGCTGTCCAGCACGCGCGTCGTCGGCGCGGCCGCGACCGGAGCCGACACGTCCACCCGGATCGAGCGCGTGACGCTCGTCACGTGGCCGCTGCCGTCGCGGGCCTGCAGCGTGAACGTGTGCAGGCCTTCGGCGAGCGACGTGAACGAGGCGCTCGTGTCCGGCCCGTAGGCCGTGAAGGGCGTGGCGTCCAGCTGGTACGAGAACTCGATCTGCGCCGGCGGCGTCACCGCGTCGGTCGCCGACCACGCGTACGCCACATCGGCCGTGTCCACGCAGGCGTTGTTCGCCGGCCCACTGGCGATGAGGACCGCCGGTCCCTGCGCGTCCACCGTGAACGTGCGCGCCGCGGGCGTGCCGTCGGGGAGGCCGGCGAGGTCCACCGCCCGCACCTGGAACGAGTGCGGCCCGTCCGGCACGCCGGAGTAGTTCCGGCTCGTGGCGGCCGAGGCCGCGTCGAACCCGGCTCCGTCGAGCCGGGCCTGGAAGCGCAACGAGGCGAGGGGCGTCAGGTTGTCGGTGCCCGTGAAGTCGAACGTCACGCTGTTCGAGCCCAGGGTGTCGCCGTCCGCCGGTCCGCCGGCGATCTGGGTCTCGGGCGGCGAAAGGTCCACGGTCCACTGGCGGGCCACCTCGGCGCTCACGTTGTCCGCAGCGTCGTGGGCGCGGACGCCGAGCGTGTGCGGTCCGGGCCCGAGGTCGGCGTAGTTCGCGCCCGCCGTCGTGGAGGGCGGCGTGAACGCGCCACCGTCGAGGCGGTACGAGTACCGCATCTGGACCGCGGGAGTCAGATTGTCGGTCGAGGAGAAGGTGAAGGCGACGCCTGCGGGCGAGTACCCGCCCTCGGGCGGACCGCTCGTGATCGAAACGGTGGGAGCCGTGAGGTCCACGGTGAACGCTCGCGAACGCGTGTTCGCCAGGCCCGCCTCGTCGGTGACCCGCACCTCGACCGAATGCGGACCCTCGGCCAGCCCGCTCAGCGCGGCGGACGAATCGCGCAAGGGCGGGCTGAAAGCGCCCGAGTCCAGCCGGGACGAGAAGAAGATGCTGTCGGGGTTCGAAACCAGGCTGCGGGCGATCATGTGCCAGGTCACGCCGACGGCGGCGCCCGTGAACGCTCCGGCGGCGGGGCTGTCGAAGGCCACGTCGGGGGCCGTGCGGTGCACGCGCAGCGTGCGCGCGATCGGCGCGCTGATGCCGCCGGCGAGATCCCTCGCCTCGACGCGGAACGAGTGCGGGCCGTCGGTCAGGCCGGCGAGCGAACGCGAGGTTTCGTAACCGTAGGCGCCGGAAAACGGCGCGTCGAGCGCCGAGCGGTAGGTGATGGAGTCGCCCGGCGTCAGGTTGTCGGTGGCCGACCATGCGTACGACGCCGTGTCGCCGAAAAGCACCGCGTTGTCGGCCGGCCCCGCCTCGAAGGTCACGACCGGAGGAACGCCGTCCAGGATCGCGAACTCGTCGGCGCCGATGTCGGGCGCCGTGAGGCTGCGCGGCTCGCCGTCAATGTCGGTCGTCACTTCGGCCAGCGGCGTGCCGGCCCCGTCGAGCGCCGCCGCCTGCGCGTGCAGGTCGGTGGCGGAGACGAACGACGGATTCGCCGAGGCCGACTGCGCCTCGAAACCGGTTCCGGCGCGCAGGTCGGCGAGCGTCGGGTAGTCGGTGAAGTTGAACCGGGCCAGCGTCGGTCCGGTCACGTAGAGGTCGTTGTAGTTCGAGAGCGCGATGTGCGAAGGCGGCCCGTTGACCGAGAGGGCGTACCCGCCGCCCGTGGCGGCGAGGACGTTGTCCACCAGCGTCACCGCGCCGAGGGCGCTCGGGGAAACGTGAACGGCGCTCCCGGTCGCCCCGGTGTGGTTCACGCTGTTGTGGTAGAGACGGATCGAGGCCGGGCTCTGCAGGAAGAACCCGTAGCCGCTGGCCTGCACGAAATTGTTCGCCACCAGCGTGGAACCGTCCATGTACTGCAGGTTCATCCCGTAGCCGTCGCTGGCGATCCGGTTCCCCGTCACTTCGCCGCCGTTCAGAAAGGACAGCAGGAAGCCGGTGCCACTGCTGCCCATCGTGCACGTGTTGTCGCGCACGATCATGCCGTTCGACGCCAGGCTCGGCACCCAGTAGATGCCGGTGAGGCCCCCGGTGAAGTCATTGCCTTCGATGACCGCGCCATGTGCGGTCGAGAATCCCGCGGCGGAGACGCCGTAGCCGTAGCTGCTGCCGCTGGGCATCGAGAACGTGCAGTTGCGGACCACGAGGCTGTCCATCACGGCGGAGAATCCGTAGATGCCGTACAGGCCGCCGAGCGCGAGATCGAGGGTGCAGCCGAGGAACCGGTCATTGTCGGTCGCGGACGCGAGCCAGGCGAGCGTGCCGCTCGCTCCCGGCACGGTCGAGCGGAGCGTGACGGCCTCCACGTCCACGTAACGGGCGCCGGCCAGGCGGAGCACGGCGTCGCTGCCGTCCGAGTTCGCCGCGGACGCGCGCAGCACGACATCGCCGGCGGCGCCCGACTGCGAGGCGAAGCGGACGCGCGCGCCGGGACCCGCCCCCGCGATCGTGGTCAGCGTCACGGTGCCGTCGTACGTGCCCGACTGAATCAGGAAGTTCACCGGCCCGGAGACGCCGCGCAGCGTCAGGTCCGCCGCCGCGGCCGCCGGAGTCGCGTAGTCGCCGGCCGTGCCGACCGTGTAGTCGCCCGCGAGCGGCGCGGCGAGGGCGAACTCGTCGGCGCCGATGTCGGGCGCGTTGAGGCTGCGGGTTTCACCATCAATGTCCGTGGGGACGGCCGCGAGCGGCGTGCCCGCACCGCTGAGCAGCGCGGCGGACGCGTGCAGATCGCTGGCGGACGTGAACTGCGGGTCCCCGCTCACGGAGTGGGCGTCCTGTCCACTGCCCGCCCGGTGCGCCGCGAGGGTCGCGTAGTTCGATCCGCCCCAGCGGGTGAGCACGGGCCCCCCAACGGTGTGGAGATCGTTGTAGTCCGAGACGGCGATCACCGAGGGCAACGCGACCACGAGTGGCCGCCCGGTTCCGGTGCACGCGAACACGTTGTCCATGACCCGGACCGAGTTCGCCGGGGCCGAGCCGCTGATGGTCAGCGTGAATGCGTCGAGGCTTCCCGTGGTCCGCACGCTGTTGTGGTAGACCTCGAGCCCGTTCGAACCCGCGGTCTGGATAACGTTGATCCACGCGTTCCCGATGCAGAAGTTGTTCGCGATGAGCAGCGCACCGGTGGCCGGACCGGTCCACCCGCTCACGACCAGGCCTCCGCTCGCGGGGTTCGAAACGCCCTCGAGAACGTTGCCCATGACCCGCACGCCGCTGAGGTTCCCCGACAGGTTCATGGACTCGCCTGTCAGCGGGAACCGGTTGCCTTCGATGAGAACGCTGTCGAGCGTCGCGCCGGCCGCGAGCAGACCGCGCCCCGACGAGGACGAGCCGGCGAGCACGCAGTTCGTGATCCACACCGCGACCGCGGAGTTCGTAAGGTAAACGGCGGCGCCGGCGGCGTTCGGCGGTCCGGACATGGCAATGGTCAGGTCGCGGAACGACACGTGCGACACGCCTGAGAGCTGCAGGACGCCGCTCGAGCTCAGGTTGTTGGCGAACTGCAGCGTCGCATCGGCCGCGTTCCCGGTCAGCGAGCGGAACGTGACGCGGCTGGCCGGAGACGCGCCGGGGATCGAGTTGAGTGTCACCTGTTCGGGGTAGGCGCCGGGCAGGACGTTGAACGTCACCGGAGCAAAGACGCCGCGCGTTTCGAGATCGCTCACGGCGGCGGCGAACGACAGGTAGCTTCCGCCAGCGCCGATCGTGTACGTGCCGGCGAGCGGCGGGCCGGCCGGCGTGTTTTCGTCGGCGCCGATGTCCGGAGTCGCGGGGTCGCGCGGCTGGCCGTCGAAGTCGTCGGTGATTCCCGCCACGGGCGTTCCCGCTCCCGCCAGCAGGCTCGCGCTCGTGTGCAGGTCGGTGAGCGACGTGAAAAGCGGGTCGCCGCTGACCGACTGGGCGTCCTGCAGGCTCACGGACTGCAGCGCGGCCAGCGTCGAGACGGTCGAGAGCGACCAGCTCGCCAGAGTTCCGCCGGATGGCTTGTAGAAATTATTGTGGTCGGAGACGGCGACGGCGGCTCCGTTTGCGACCGTCAGCGCCGGACCGGTGACATTGCGGTTCTGGAAGATGTTGTTCCGGAGCCGCACCGAGCCCGCGGGCGGAGCGCCGGAGGCCACGAGGAGCGAAAGCGCCCCGTTGATGTTGGAAACGTTCACGCTGTTGAAGTTGAACTCGACTCCCGCCGACGCCGGGCCCTGGGACAGCAGCACCCTGCCGTTTCCGGTGAAGAAGTTGTTCGCAATGTAGAGCGACCCGGTCGCCGGCCCGATCCAGTTCTGGAAGTGGATCGGCAGACCGGTCGAGGACGCGACGTCGAACCAGTTGCGCAGCACGCGCACGCCGGTCACCGTGACCCCGGTGTTGCCGTAGAGCCCGTTGCCAACCCCCGTCACCGTGTTGCGGCTCACCAGCAGGCTCTCGGCGGCGCCGCCGCTGGCGATGTTGATCCCGATTCCGCTAAGTCCGAGCGCAGCGAGCGTACAACCCTCGATCGTGCTCGTGGTGCTCCGGCCGGAGATGTAGACGCCGCAGGACGGCGTGAGACCCCCGGTCTTGCGCAGCGTGAGGTCGGCGATCGAGACATGATCTGCGCCACGAAACTCGACGATGCCCGTCGCGGTCGAGAGCGAGGCGTACTCGAGGATCACGTCGGACGCATTGCCGGTCTGCGAGCGGAACGTGACCGGGTTGGCGGCCGAGGCGCCCGCCGGCGTCTGGAGTTTCCACTGCCCGGTGTAGGTGCCCGTCAGGAGCTGGAACGTGACCGGGCCCGCGACGCCCCGCTGGTAGAGATCGTCCAGCATCGCGGTCGGCGTCGGGTAGTCGCCCCCGGCCCCGACCGTGTACGCGCCCGTCGCGATCGGCGCGACGGCCGTGAACTCGTCGGCGCCGATGTCGGGGGCCGATGCGCTGCGCGTCTGACCGTCGAAGTCCTCGGTCACGCCGGTCACCGGCGCGCCGAGGCCGTCGAGGAAACTGCTCGCCGTGTGCAGGTCGTCCACGACATCCACGAAGCCCGGGTGCACTTCGAGCGAGTGGGCGTCGAAACCGCTGAACGCGCGCCAGGCCGCGAGGTCGGCGTAGTTCACGGAGCTCGCCGTGGCGAGAGTCGTGTGCGCGGTGAAGTAGTCGTTGTAGTCGCATTCCGCGAGCAAGGCGGGCGAGGTCACGGACAGGGCGCGGCCGCCGGCGAACGACGCGACGACGTTGTTCTTCAGCTTCACGGCGCCGACGGGCGGCGAGCCCGAGAGGGTGCTGAGCGCGAAGGCATCGTACGTAGCCGAGGTGATGCTGATGCTGTTGTGATAGGCCTCCACGCCGACGGACCCGGGTCCGCTGGTGTACAATACCAGGGGCGACGACATCCAGTTGTTCGCGATGAGTAGCGCGCCGCCCGCCGGACCATCCCACCCGCGCACGTAGACCGAGCTGGCGCCGCCGTTCATGAACGAGTTGCGCAGCACCTGAACGCCCCGGAGCGTGACCGTCTCCAGGTTGATCCCGCGCACGCCGGAGTCCACGAGGTTGTCGGTGACGCGCAGAGAGTCCGCTCTGCCGAGGCTCAGGTTCACGCCGTAGCCGCTCGCCTGCAAACCGGTCATGGCGCAACCTTGAATCGCCGCGGACTCGACGAACCCGGTGAGCCGGACGCCCGAGCCGCTGCCCGAGGCCTGGGTGACCCGCAGCGTCAGGTTGCGCACCGAGGTCCAGCTCGCGCCCTGAAGCTCGAAGACGCCCTGAATGGTGGAAGCAGTGTTGTACTGCACGGTGACGTCCGAGCGTGAGCCGTTTTGCGATTCGAAAGTCAGGCGGTTCGCGGGCGACATGCCGCCCGCCGCGCGGACGATCACGCGCTCGGTGTAGGTACCCGGGAGCACCGCGAAAGTGACCGGGCCCGTCACGCCGCGCAGCAGCAGGTCCGACGTCGCCGCAGCAAAGGTCGCGTAGTCGCCCCCCGCGCCGATCGTGTAGGTGCCGGTGAAGAGCGGCGAGCCGGGAGCGAACTCGTCGGCGCCGATGTCCGGCGTCGAAGGGTCCCGCGGCTGGCCGTCGAAGTCCGTGGCGACCGATGCCACCGGCGTGCCGCGGCCGTCGAGCGCGGAGAGCGTCGTGTGCAGGTCCGTGGCGGATGCGAGTCCGGGGTGGAAGCTGACGGAGTTCAGATCAATCGCGTTCGCGGCCTGGTGTTCGGCCAGAGTCTGCGAGAGGTTGGCAACGATCGAGGTCAGCACCGCACCGGTCGTGTACAGAGCGTTGTAGTCACAGACCCCTGAAGGGATCGCCTGGTTCGACACCAGCGGGCGACCACCGCCCTCGCACGCGAAGATGTTGTTCTGGATCCGCATCGTGCCCGGGAGGGTATTCGAGGCAATCAGCGTCAAGGCATCGCTCAGCGAGCGGATGTAAAGCGTATTGTGCGCACACTCCGCGCCCAGCGAGGTGGACACCAAGGCGAGTTCGATGTCCGCGTTCGACAACATGTTGTTCGCGATCCGAACGGAGCCGCTCGCGGGGCCTGTCCACGACGAAATTGTGATGCCCGCGTTCGACGCGTCGCGGATCGAGTTGCCTGTGATACGCACCCCCGTCAAGGTCGGGCCGTTGGCGAACACGCCGCGATTCGAGGCTGCGATCGTGTTTCCCGAAACCTCCGCGCTGTCGGCCTTCGAATTGGACGCGAACAGCACACCGTACCCGCTGGTCTGCATGCCGGTGATCACGCAGCGCTGGACCCGCACCCCGACGGTCCCGCCGGCGATCGCGACCCCCGAGCCGACCCCCGCTCCTCCCGCCTGCAGCGTGAGGTCGGACAGCGTGACGTAATCGGCTCCGCTCAGGTGCACGACGCCCCCGGCGGTGCTGTTCGGGTTGAAGTTCACCGTCACGCTCGCCGCGTCCCCCGTCTGGGAGCGGAACGTCACGCGGTTCGTGGCCGAGACTCCGATCGGGGAATAGAACTTGAGCTGCTCGGGAAACGTCTGGCTGAAGAGGTCGAACGTCACCGGGCCCGAGACACCGCGCAGCAGCAGGTCAGCGGCCGCGCTGGTGAGGTTGTTGTACTGCGCCCCTGAACCCACCGTGTACGTGCCGGCGAGCGGAGTGTACGGCGTCGCGAACTCGTCGGCGCCTATGTCGGGCGTCGCGGGATCGCGCGGATCGCCGTCGAAGTCCTCGGTGACGCCGGCGAGCGGCTGGGCCGCGGCGTTCAGGAAGGACGAGCGCGTGTGCAGCGCCGCGTCAATGAACCCGGGGAAGCCTTCGATGGAGGCGAGGTCTTTGCCGCTCGTCGCGCGGAGTTCGGCAAGCGAACCGTGGTTGGAGCCACCCCAGGACGCGAGAACCGCGCCGGTCGTGTGAAGCGAGTTGTGGTCCGAAGCGGCGATCGCCGTCGGGTCTCCCACGTTCAACACGACGCCATCGCCAATGTTGGAGAAAACGTTGTTCAGGATGCTAATGGCGTTCGAGGACGTGCCGCCCGAGGTCGAAACGCTGAGCACCGGGGCTGCTGTCGCCCGCGAGACCGAATTGTGAAGGATCTCGACTCCCCTGCTGGTCCCCGCGTTCTGCTGGATCAGGATGCCGCCGTTCTGGACCACGTTGTTGGCGATGCGGACCGCTCCGGTGGGCGGGCCCGTCCAGCCTGCGAGCTCGATCGCCCACTGGCCCATGGTTCCGATCAGATTCCGTTCGACGCGAACGCCGGTGTAGGTGGCGGCGAAGAGAGCGATGCCATTGCCGCCCATGGGAATCGTGTTCTGACGGATCACGAGGCTGTCGTGCACGCCGGAGGAGACACGAACCCCGGTGCCGTTCGAAGCGAGGCCGTTGATGACGCAGCTCTCGATGCGTACGCCCTGGGTGACGCCCTGAAGCGTCAGGCCGGAGCCATAGCCCGACCCCTGGGTGACCTGGAGGGTCAGGGTCGAGATCGTGAGGTAGTCCGCGTCCGCGATCTGGATCACGCCCTGTGCCGTACTGACGGGGTCGAACTGCAACGTGACGTCCGCGGCGTTGCCGCTCTGCGAGCGGAACGTGACCCGGTTCGCGGGCGAGGCGCCCGGGACGGGGGCAAGGTTCACCTGGCCCGCGTACGTTCCGCTGAGCACGTCGAACGTCGTCGGGCCCGAGACGCCCTTGCTCGAGAGATCCGCCGTCGCCGCGGCGATGGTCGCGTAATCGCCGCCCGCGCCCACGGTGTAGGTTCCGGCGAGGCCTGTCACCGCGGTGAACTCGTCGGCGCCGATGTCCGGAGTGACCGGGTCTCGGAGCTCGCCGTCAATGTCTTCGGCGACCCCGGCGATCGGGCTGCCCGCCCCATCCAGGGCGGCCGTCGCCGTATGCAGATCGGTGGCCCCCGCAAACGACGGCGGAACGCTGATCGAGTGCGCTTCCTTTCCGCCCGCCGCCTGGAGCGCCGAGAGGGTCGTGCAGTTGGTTCCGGCCCAGTTCGCGAGCACCGCGACGCCGCCGGCGCTGAGGTCGTTGTAGTCGGACTCGGCGATCATGGCCGTGTCGGAGACGAGGTAGGCGTACCCGGCGCCCTCGGCGCGGATGATGTTGTTCTTCACGACCGCCAGCCCGTTCGGGCCGGAGCCGCTGATGACCAGTCCGTCACCCGTCACGTCGCGGAAGATGCTGTTGAACACGAACTGAAGGCCGCCCGACGACGGTCCCGGATAGATCGCGACCTGCGAGTTCGGAAAGAAGTTGTTCGCGATCAGCAGCGCGCCGGCCCCACCCTGCCAGTCGTCGAGGATCAGGCCCATCGTGGACAGGAAACGGTTGCGCAGAATGCGGCAATCGAGGAACTGCGTTTCGGTGGAGAGCAGTCCAGATCCAGCGGGACCGAGCATGCAGTCCGAGACTTCGACGTCGGTCAGGCTCGTTCCCGATTCAATGGTCACGGCCGCCCCGCCCGTGAGGGTGCTGGACCGGAGCACGCAACCCGACAGGACGGTTCCCTCCGCGGTGCCGCTGATCCGCACGGCGGAAGTCGGGCCCACATCCGTTGTCCCGACGATGGTCAGTCTTCGAAGGGTGACCCAGCTCGCGCCGTTCAACTCCACGGTCGGCTCGCTGCCCGTTGGCGGACTCCACTGGAGAATGACGGTCGGCGGAGCGTCCAGCGCGGACTGAAACGTCACCCGGTTGGTCACGCTCGACCCCGAAATGCCGGGAATCACCACCTGTTCATTGTAGAAGCCGGGGAGCACGGAAAACGTCACCGGGCCCGAGACGCCCTGCGCCTGCAGTGCGGTGGTCGCGGCCGCGAAGGTCGCGTAGTCGCCACCCGCACCGATCGTGTAGGTGCCGGAGAGCTGCGCGTACGCGGGGCCGGCGGCTGCAAGGAGCAGCGCGGAAAGCATGGCGGGAACCGCGCGGACGCTGCCGGGGCGGGTGCGAACGAGGGCGTGAGCGAGCATGCCGGCACCTCCGGGATGGGTCGAAGGGCGCACGGACGACAGCTCGGGGGGAGGCCGCGGAGCGGGCGCGAACGTGTCGGTTCATCAGGAGGAACTGCTTGCCTGACGACTTCGTCACATAAAGATTAGGAGCGCGTCCCGAAAGTTGGCGAGGGAATTCCGCGGCGCGGCCGCGCCCCGGGGGGGCCGCCGGCGCCCTCCGCTACACCCGCTCGACCAGCACCGCCATACCCTGGCCGCCGCTGACGCAAAGCGTCGCAACGCCGTAGCGGCCTTTGCGCCGCCGCAGCTCGTGGAGCAGGGCGACCACGATCCGGGCGCCGCTGCAGCCGGTCGGGTGGCCGAGGGCGATTCCGCCGCCGTTGGGGTTGAGCCGCTCGTGGTCGAACTTCAGCTCCCGATCGCAGGCGAGCACCTGGGCGGCGAACGCCTCGTTCAGCTCGACGACGTCAATGTCGGCGAGCGCGAGGCGGTGCTTGTCGAGCAGCTCGCGGACGGCCGGCACCGGGCTGATCCCCATGCGCGCCGGGTCCACGCCGACGCTCGTCGCGCCGAGCAGCGCGCCGAGCGGGCTCACGCCGTGCTTCGCGGCCGCGGCCTCCGAGAGCACGGCCAGCGCCGCGGCGCCGTCGGTGATCGCCGAGGCGTTGCCGGCGGTGACGGTGCCGTCCTTGCGGAACACGGGCCGGAGCTTCGCCATGGACTCGAGGCTCGCATCGGCACGGAAGTGTTCGTCGCGCGCGAAGACGGTCGCGCGCCGGCCCTCCCCCACCGGCACGGGCACGATCTCGGTATCGAAGACGCCGGCCTCCCACGCGCGCGCGGCGCGCTGGTGGCTGCGCAGCGCGTACGCGTCCTGTTCGGCGCGCGGGATCGCGTAATCGTCGGCGAGCGTCTCGGCGGTCTCGCCCATCACCTGATCGCAGAGCGGGCACAGGTAGCCGTCGCGATACATCGAGTCCACCAGAGGCTCGTCGCCGAGCTTCTTTCCCCAGCGCGCGTTCATGACCAGGAACGGCACGCTCGACATGTGCTCGACGCCGCCGGCCACGACCACGTCGGAGTCGCCGAGCCGCACCGACTGCGCGGCCGAGACGATCGCCTGCATGCCGCTCGCGCACGCCTTGTGGATCGTGAAGGCGGGCACGGCGTCGGACAGCGCCGCGCGCCGCACGATCTGCCGCGCGATGTTGGGTCCGTTGCCCGCCTGGCGCGCGTGGCCGAAGAGCAGTTCGTCCACCGACTCCGCCGGCACGCCCGCGCGCTCGAGCGCCGTGGCGGCGACGATCCCGCCGAGGTGCGCGGCGTTCGTCGGCAGCAGCGATCCGCCGAAGCTGCCGATAGGCGTTCGGACGGCGCCGGCAAGCAGGACGCGAGGCTGGCTCATCGGGGGAAGGTCCTTTCGGTACGTGGGGTCGGAAGCGAGGTGCGGCGGTCGGCGCGTCAGCCGCGCTCGCCACTGGAGCCGCCGGGGCGCGACGGACCGCCGGGCCGCGGGCCACCCGGACGAGGCGGGCCGCCGGGTCCGCCCGGCCTCGGGCCGCCGGGACGGGGAGGGCCGCCCGAGCGAGACGGACCCCCCGGGCCACCGGGCCTGGGGCCTGAACCAGAACCACCTGGTCGTGGCGGACCGCCCGGTCCGGCAGGTCTGGGACCTGAACCAAATCCGCCCGGACGCGGCGGGCCGCCGGGTCCGGCGGGGCGAGGACCTGAACCAAAGCCGCCCGGACGCGGCGGGCCGCCGGGTCCGGCCGGACGCGGTCCCGGCGCCGAGCCCTCACCGCGCCCGGGCGCACCGCCACGTTCGCCTTCGCGCGGGCGCGAGAGGCCCTCGAAGTTCTTGGTCGCCGCCCGCTCGCTGGTCTTGCGCGCGAGCTTGCCCGCGGTCAGGCGCTTCTTGGTGCTCTCGCCCGAACTCTCGCCGGGCTTGCGGATCATCTGCGTGCGCGCCGGCGCGTCGTCGTCGTCGAGGAAGTCCTCGGCGAGTTCCTCCTCGCGCGGCTCCTCGGGCGGCGGGCCGTGCAGCACGACGAACCAGCCGTCGGCGTCCTCGACCTCGGCCTGCACGCCGAGGTCGGCCTCCATGGGCGCGGCCGCGAACGTGACGCCGCGCTCGCGCAGTTCGTCGGCCCACGCATCCAGGTCCTCGTCCTCGATCGCGAACGTCACGCGCTGCCCGGCGTGCAGCGTCAGCGAGTCGCCCTCGTCGCGGTCGTGGATCACCAGCCGGGTCGGGCCGGTGTCGAACTCGACCCAGCCTTCGTGCTCCTCGACCACGCGCAGACCGAGGACCTCGCGGTAGAAGTGCAGGGTGCTCGCGAAGCGGGACGAGTTCACGATCGCGTACGAAAGCCGCGGCCAGTTCGCCTGCGGCTCCGCGTCCTTCGGCTCCACGAGCCGCACGTGGTTCCCGTCGGGATCCTTCAGCAGCGCGAGCCGGCACGCGGGCTCGTCCTCGATGCCACCCTCGAACGCCACGCCCCGGGCGGCCAGCGCCTCGACGCGCGCGGCGAGGGGTTGCGCGAGGATCGCGATCTGGAGTTCGGCGGCGGCGCCGGCCGGAGCCGCGCGCAGCACCAGCGACGCGCCGCGCAGCGTGAACGAAACCCAGTCGGGGGAAGTCCGGGCGACGCCGAGTCCGAGCTTGTGCTCGTAGAACGCCTTCTGGCGTTCGAGTTCGGGGGTCAGCAGGATGATGCAGTGCAGGCGGCCCATGGGGCTCGCGCCATCCTTCCCTATTCGAGGTTCAGCCAGACGCTCTTCAATTGAGTGTACTCGTTCAGGCACGCGGCGCCGAGGTCGCGTCCGAAGCCGCTCCCCTTGTAGCCCCCGAACGGCATGCCGGGATCGAAGTAATTGTAGGTGTTGATCCAGACCGTGCCGGCCTTGAGCCGGCGCGCCACGGAGTGCGCCTTCTTCACGTCGCGCGTCCAGACGCCGGAGGCGAGACCGTAGAACACGTCGTTGGCCTTCGCGACCGCGTCGTCCGCGCCGTCGAACGGGATCACCGCCAGCACCGGTCCGAAGATCTCCTCCTGCGCGACCCGCATGCCGTTGTTCACGTCGGCGAGCACCGTCGCCTGGACGAACGTGCCCTTGCCGTTGACCGGCTGACGGGCGCCTCCGGCGACCAGCCTGGCGCCTTCCCGGACGCCCGTCTCGACGTAGCCGAGCACGCTGTTCATCTGCTTCACGTTGACGAGCGCGCCGAGGCGGGTCCTGGGGTCCATCGGGTCCGCCGGCACGAGCTTCTTCGCGCGCTCGGCGAGCTTCGACACGAAGTCGTCGTACACCGCCTTTTCGACGAGCAGCCGGGAACCCGCGGCGCAGACCTCGCCCTTGCCGTAGAAGATGCCGTTCATGGCGCCGCGCACGGCCGCGTCGAGATCGGCGTCGGCGAACACGATGTTCGGCGACTTGCCGCCCAGCTCGAGCGTCAGCTTCTTCACCGAGCCGGCGGCCGCCCGCATGATGTGCTGTCCCACCTCGGTCGAGCCGGTGAAGCTGATCTTGTCCACGTGCGCGTGCTGCACCAGCGCTTCGCCCGCGACCGAACCGCGGCCGGGCACGATGTTGAGCACGCCCGGCGGCAGGCCGGCCTCGAGCGCCAGCTCGCCGATGCGGATCGCCGACAGCGGCGTCTCGGCGGCCGGCTTGACGATCACGGTGTTGCCCGCCGCCAGGGCGGGGGCGGCCTTCCAGCCAACCATGATCATCGGGAAGTTCCACGGGATGATCGCGCCCACGACGCCGACCGGCTCGCGCAGCGTGTACGTGAAGAACGCGGGCGAGACGTTCGTCGTCTCTCCGGTCAGCTTGCTGGCCCAGCCCGAGAAGTAATGGAAGCAGCCGGCCACCATCGGGATGTCGATCTGGCGCGATTCGAAGATGGGCTTGCCGTTGTCCAGGGTTTCGAGGCGCGCGAGCTCGTCGGCGTTCGCGAGGATCAGGTCGCCGAGGCGGTGCAGCACGCGGGCGCGCTCGGCGGGCTTCATCTTCGGCCACGGTCCGCTCTCGAACGCGGCGCGCGCCGCCTTCACGGCGCGGTCCACGTCCTCGGCGCCCGCCTCGGCGACCGTGGTGATGCGCTCCTCGGTCGCCGGATTGTGCGTCTCGAACGTGGCGCCCGAAGCCGCGTCCACGGCCTCGCCGCCGATGATGAGCTTGCCCGGCCGAACCGGAGCCAGCGTTTCCGACATGAACCTTCCCCCTATGGCTCAGCCCGCGATGCGGGCCTTCTTGATCGCTTCCGCGTGCCCGCGGTCGTGATCGGGCAGCCGGCGCATGGTCGCGCCGAACGGATGGGATGCGCTCCACACCCCGGCGGGTTCCGACGGGACCGCCTGCAGGCGCTCGAGCAGCGCCGCCCGCGTGGTCATCAACATTCGCACCGCTTCGTCCCACGACATCCCGCGCAGCGGCACGAGATGGGCTTCGTTCTCGGCCGCCTGTTCGGCGCCCGGCGAGACGTTCGTCCACGAAGCCGCGTGGCCCGCGAGCAGCGAGTCGAACTCCTCGACCCGCACGCGGTCGCGCACCGCCAGGTGCAGCACCAGCTCGTGGATGGACCAGCGGCCCTCGCCCATGGGGCGCGTCGCCGTGCCAGCCCCGATCCCCTGGATGGCCGCGAGCACCGCCACGCGCGCGCGTTCGAGCTCGAACAGGAACAGGTCCTTCGCCGTGGCGCCGGCCTTCTGGGGGGCGAACGCCGGCGACGCGGCGGGTCCCGGCCTTCCGGCGCGCCGGGCGACCCTCGCCGGGCGCGGCTTCGCGGACTTGCGGACGGCCGTGACGAGGCGCTTCGCCGCCCGGCGGGCCGGACGCTTCTTCGCGGCGCGTTTCGGCGCCGTCTTGCGGGCGGGTTTGGCGGCGCGACGTGCCGGACGCTTCTTCGTCACGCGCTTCTTCGCCGCGCGGCGGGCTGGCTTCGCGGCGCGCTTCTTCGACGCGCGCCTGCCCGCCGCTTTCTTCTTCGCCGCCTTGCGCGTGGCCATGGAGCGTCCCTTCAGCCCTTGTGCGCGTATTCGTAAACGCCGCGACCGGACTTGCGGCCGAGCCGTCCGGCGGCGACGTACTGCTCGAGCAACGGGCACGGCCGGAACTTCTCGCCCAGCGAGCGGTGCAGGAACTTCAGGATGGACAGCCGCGTGTCGAGTCCGACCAGGTCCACCAGCTCGAACGGGCCCATCGGATGGTTCAGGCCCAGCTTGAGCGCCTTGTCGATGTCGGCGGCGCTCGCGACGCCCTCCTGCAGCATGTAGAAGGCCTCGTTGCCGATCATGGCGTTGATGCGCGAGGTCACGAACCCGGGCGACTCGCGCACCACCACGCTTTCCTTGCCCATGCGCGCGCCGGCCGCTTCGCAGGCCGCGATCGTCGCCTCGCTCGTCTCGAGCGCGCGCACGATCTCGAGCAGTTTCATGCGGTGCACCGGATTGAAGAAGTGCATTCCCACGACCTGCGGGGCGCGGCGGGTGGCCGCGGCCATCTCGGTGACCGACAGCGAGGAGGTGTTCGAGGCGAGAATCGCGTGCGGCGGCGCGAGCCGGTCCAGCTCGGCGAAGACCTCGATCTTGAGCTCGATCCGCTCGGGCACCGCCTCGATCACAAGGTCGGCTTCCGCGACCGCCGCCTCGAGCGAGTCCGCGCCCGACAGGCGCTTGCGCGAAGCGATGGCGTCCGCGTGTCCGACCTTGCCGGTGGCGAAGCCCTTCTCGAGGATGGCGTCGATCTCGGCGAGGCCCTTTTCGAGCTGCGGCCGCGAAGCGTCGTGCAGCCGGGTCGTGAATCCTCCGAGCGCCGAGACGTAGGCGATGCCCCGTCCCATCAGTCCCGCGCCGAGAATCGCGACGGTGTGGACGCTCACTTCGCCTCCAGCCCCCGGACGAACCGCCACGCGACCGGAAACGCCAGCGCCGCGAGCGCGGACTTGGCGAGGTCGCCCGGCACGAACGGCAGCAGGCCGCTCGCCAGCAGCCGATCGGCGGGCACGAAGCGCGAGAGCTGCGCGAGGCCGAGCGCGAAGATCACGGTGCTGCCGAGTAGCATGGCGAGGAACATCGTCGCCGGGCGCCGGTCCCACGCGCGTTCGGCGAGCGCGCCGGTGACGAACGCCGCGAACGGGAACGAAACCAGGTAGCCGCCGGTCGGACCGGCCATCACGAGCGCGCCGGCGGCGCCGCCCGAGAAGACCGGCAGCCCGCACGCGCCTTCGAGCAGGTAGAGCATCTGGGCGAGGAACGCGCGCCGCGCGCCGAGCACGACGCCCGCGAGCAGCACCGCGAACGTCTGGCCGCTGACCGGCACCGGCGTCCACGGCAGGCGGATCTCGAGCTGCGCCGCCGCCGCGGTGAGCAGCGAGGCGATCACGACGAGCGCGGCGTTGTGCAGCGTTCCGGCGCGCGGCATCGCCGCGTCCGCGAGCGTCTGCGAGCGAGTCAGGGAGGTCATCGGGGCCTCGTGTTCCGGGCGAGCGGCCCGCGCGCGGCGGTCGGGTCCAGCCCGCCGGCGAGGCCAGTGGATCGTGTGGAAACGGGAGACGGCAATGTAGCAGGGCGTTCGCGGGGATTCCACGCCCCGGGCGCTTCACCCGCGGGCGCGCCGGGCAGCACGCCCACGGTGCGCGGCACCGGCTCGACGACCACTTCCAGCGTGTCGGCGAGCCGCGCCGGATTCACGGTCGTCCGCCGCTTGCTGACGAACAGCGGCCTGCCGTGAAGCAGCACGCGGGCCTGCACGGCGTAGGCGTGCCGCGGGTCGAGAACCGAAAGGCTGTCGGCGCGCAGCTGGAACGGCCACGGCGGCGCGCCGAGCGGTCCGTAGAGGCGCCGGGCGATCACCACCGGGGCCTCGTTCTCGCGCGTGACGTCGGCCACCTGGACCTCGAGCTCGGCGCCGGCGGGAACGGTCACCGTCGAGCGCGGGTGCACCAGCCCCAGGATCTCGGGGCGGCTCGCCCGGCAGGAGCCGAGCGCGACGGCGAGACAGCCGCCAAGCAGGATCAGCGGGAAACGGGGTCGCATGACTCGAAGGGCTCTCGGGGCGTTCGCGGGTGGGAACTCGCGCGCCAGACTACCACGCGGGACGCGCCCCGAGGCTCACCGAACTGCGGCGCGGGCGGCCCGGCGATGCTCGTACATGCGCGCGTCGGCGCGTGCGATCAGCTCGCCGAGCGGCGGCGCCGACCGGGAGTCCGTGCGGATCCAGCCGAAGCTCGCCCGCAGCGGCCAGCTCGTTCCGCCGCCCGAGTTCCGCAGCTCGAGCAGGTTCACAAGCCGCTCCAGCGCCGAGTCCGCGCCGTTCGACTCGGTTTCGGTCGCGAGCACCACGAACTCGTCGCCGCCGAAGCGCGCGACCACGTCCGTCTCGCGGAAGCTGCGCCGCAGCAGGACCGCCATCTCGATGATGGCCCGGTCCCCCTCGGCGTGGCCGTACGTGTCGTTGATGGCCTTGAGGCCGTCCACGTCCGCCGACACGATCACGACCCGCTGGCCCGAACGCGCCGCGAGGCGAAGCTGCTGCGCGGCGAACATCGAGAACCCGCGGCGGTTGAAGAGCCCGGTCAGGTCGTCCACGAAGGTCAGCGCTTCGACGGACCGCTCCCAGCGCTTGCGCTCGGTCAGATCGCGCACCGTGGCCACGAACTGCGCGCGGCCGGCGATGCGCGTCAGGCCGACCTCGACGGGGAACTCGGTGCCGTCCGCACGCAACCCGACCGTCTCGAACCGCCGCCCGTCCCCGGCCTCGTTCGCGCCCGGCAGCTCCAGTCCCGGGAGGAGGTGGCCGGCGCGCGGCCGCGAGTCGCCGGGCTCGCGGGCGCCGAACAGCCGCCGGGCGGCCGGGTTCCATTCGAGCAGCACCCCGTCGCCGTCGAGCACCATGAGCCCGTCGAGCGCCGCTTCGAGCACCGCCGACTTGTGCGCCTCGCTCGCGCGCAGGCGGGCCTCGTCGCGCTCGCGCGCTTCGAGCCCGCGCTCCAGCGCCGCCGCCATGACGTCGAACGCGCGCGACAGCACCGACAGCTCGCCACGACCGTAGGGCAGGCCGGTGCGCGCCGACAGGTCGCCTTCCCGCAATCGCTCGGTCGCCCCGACCAGCGCCTCGACCCGGCGCACGACGACCGCCTGGGCGCCGAACCAGGCGACGACGGCGACGATCGCGCCGACCAGCAGCAGCACGGCGAGGTTGTTGGCGAACTCACGTCGTGCACCGGCCACGATCTCCGCGCGGTCGAGGCTGACGCCCACGTAGAGCGAAGGGGGCTCCGCTCCCGGCAGCGGCGCGAACGCCACGATGTGCGGGTGCCCCTCGCCGCCGCGGACGCGCTCGATCCAGCGGCCCGGAGCCAGCGGGGGCGCGGTCAGCACCGAATCGCCCCGTCGTGCCGCCAGCGGCGGCCTCTGCGCCACGACCCGGCCGCGGCGGTCCACGACGAGGAACGCCGTGCGCCCGGGCAGGCGCGAGTGGGCGCGGCCGCCGCTCCGCAGGCCGGCTTCGACGTCCGAGCCGACGTACGCGAGCAGATGCTCGAGCCTGCGGCGCGTCGCCGCGGGAGAACGCACGCTCGCGGAGTCGAAGTCTGCGAGCGTTCCCGCCAGGCGCGGCGAGCGCGCCAGCAGGTTGTCGGCCGCGACCGCGGCGAGGCGGCTCATGAGCGCGGCTTCCGCGGCCGCCGCGCCGATCGCGGCATCGCGCTGCCGCGCGGCCTGGACGACCATCAGCGCCATCGAGCTGCCCACGGTGAATGCGATGAGCAGCATGAGCCGGGGACGCAACCCGGCGGGAAGCCAGCGGGTGAACCTCGTGCGGGAAATCATCGCGAACCTCGCTCGAACCTTCGGCCCTGCCCCTGCCGTGCGGCCGTTGGCGGGTCACGCCGCGTCGCGCGGAAGCGGCTGCCGGCGACATCCGGTGCATCGGCGGACGGCCCCCGGGGCTCGACTCCGAAGCGGGGTTCCGCCCGGGTGCGTCCGCAACGTTGACCGTCTCCGAAACCGCCGTTAGCGTCGGCGTGACGTTTCCGGCGTCTCGCGCATCCCGATCGCGCCGACGCGCCTCCGGCCGCCGACTCCCACCCCGAGGTCCGCCCCGACATGCCCGAGACGATCCGCATCGCCAACGCCGGCGGTTACTGGGGAGACGACCTCGGGCAGTTCCGCCGCCAGGTCGAGCTCGGGCCGGTGGACTACGTGACGCTCGATTTCCTCGCCGAGATCACGATGTCCATCATGCAGAAGCAGCGCGCGCGCGACCCGCGCGCCGGCTTCGCCCGCGATTTCGTGAAGCAGGTCGAGGACACGCTCGCGCTGCTGATCGCACGCGACGTCCGCGTCATCACCAACGCGGGCGGCGTGAATCCGATCGCCTGCCGCGACGCCCTGCTCGAGACCGCCGCGAAGCGCGACCTGCCGCTCGAGGTCGCGGCCGTCGTCGGCGACGACCTCATGGACCGCATCGCCGAGCTGAACGCCGCCGGCGCCTCGCTCGACAACATGGACGACGGCGCGCCGTTCGCGGGCGTACGGGAACGCGTCAGCAGCGCCAACGCCTACTACGGCGCGTGGCCGGTGGTCGAGGCGCTGGCGAGCGGGGCGCGCATCGTCGTGACCGGTCGCTGCACGGACACCGGCATCACGCTGGCGCCGATGATCCACGCCTTCGGCTGGGCGGCCGACGACTGGGACCGGCTCGCCGCCGGCATCGTCGCCGGGCACATCGTCGAGTGCGGCGCGCAGTCCACCGGCGGCAACTTCACCGACTGGCGGCGTGTTCCGCGCTTCGAGGCGATCGGCTATCCGCTGATCGAGGTGAGCGCCGACGGCTCTTTCGTGGTGACCAAGCACGCCGGCACCGGCGGCGCGGTCACCGTGCGCACCGTCAAGGAGCAGCTCGTCTACGAGATGGGCGATCCGCGCGGCTACATCACGCCCGACGTGGTCGCCGACTTCGCGAGCATCCGGCTCGAGCAGGCCGGGCGCGACCGCGTGCGCGTCTGGGGCGTGAAGGGCCGGCCCGCTCCCGCTTCGCTCAAGGTGAGCGCCGCGTACGCCGACGGCTGGAAGGCGAGCGGCTCGCTCATCATCTCGGCGCCCGACGCCGCCGCGAAGGCGCGCGCGTTCGCGGCGCTCTTCTGGAAGCGCCTCGGCTTGACGTTCGCCGCCACGCACACCGAGCTGATCGGTCATTCCGCGTGCTGGGGCCCGCTCGCGCCGCCCGTCGAGGCGCCCGAGGTCCTGCTGCGCCTGTCGGTGCGCGACGACGATCGCGCGAAGATCGAGGCGTTCTCGAAGATGGTGCCGGCCGTGATCCTTTCCGGCCCGCCGGGCGTCGCGGTGACCGGCGGCCGCCCGCAGGCGCAGGAGGTCGTCGCCTACTGGCCGGCGCTCGTGCCCCGCGATCTCGTGCGGCCGCGCCTCGTGACCGCCGCGGGCGAGCGCGCGCTCGACTGGCCGACGCCGCTGGTTCCGGCGCCGAAGCCCGCGCCGCTGGCGAAGGAGGCCTGGCCGAGGGCGAAGGGAGCCGCGGGCAGCGTGCGCGTTCCGCTGTCGGCGCTCGCGCACGGCAGGAGCGGCGACAAGGGCGACACCGCGAACGTCGGCGTTGTCGCGCGCAGTCCCGAGATCTACCCGTGGCTCGCGCGCACGCTCACGGCGGCGGTCGTCAAGCGGCGCTTCAAGGGAATCTGCCTCGGCAAGGTCGAGCGCCACGAGGTGCCGAACCTGTGGGCGCTCAACTTCCTGCTGCACGAATCGCTGGGCGGCGGCGGCACGGTCAGCCTGCGGCTCGACGCACAGGGCAAGACGCTCTCGCACGCGCTGCTGGCGATGGAAGTGCGCGCGCCGAGGGCGCTGCTCGCGGCCGCCCGGCGCGGCGACGCCGCCGACGGCGCGCCGGCCCGGCGGGCGGGAGCGCCCGCGCGGCGCGCGAAGTCGAAGCGCCGGCGCTGAGACCGCGGCCACGCGCTCGCCGGGCGCCGGCGAGCGCGCCGACGACGGGTTCCCCGATCGCACCCCGCGCGCTGCGCGTCGGGCGCGAACGCGTCAGGCGCTGCGGTCCAGGATCTGCTTGAGGAGCAGCGCTTCGTTGTGGACTTCGTCCCGGGCCGCGTAGATCAGCGTGATCCGGCTCCTTCGGGCGAGCGACTTGAGCTCCGCGAGCGCCGGGCTGTTCCGGAGCTCGGCGCGGTAGCGCTTCCTGAACTCGGCCCATCTCTCGGGATCGTGCCCGAACCACTTGCGTAGCCCGGTGGACGGGGCGACGTCCTTGAGCCAGAGATCGATCTTCGCCTTCGCCTTCGCGATCCCGCGCGGCCAGAGCCGGTCCACCAGGATTCGCTTGCCGTCCGATGCCGCCGGCGGTTCGTACGCACGCTTCAGCAGGACCTTCATCGCCCACCTCCCCGCGGCCCGTCTCGAATCAGCCGGGCGGAACGGACGCGTTCCGCCGGCCGGCCCCCGCGACTCAACCCCGGCGGGGCCACTGCCTTCGAGACCGGAGCTTACTCCCTACTGCCCCGCGGGCGGCTCCCAGAGCTCGACCCTGTTCCCCTCCGGGTCAATGACCCAGGCGAACTTGCCGTACTCGGATTCGTCCACCCGCTCGAGCACGTTGCAGCCTTCCTGCTTGAGGGCCGCGAGCAATGCGACGAGGTCGCGAACCCGATAGTTGACCATGAAGGGCGACTCGCTCGGAGCGAAGGCGTCGCTCTCCCGCGGATGGATGTGCCAGGCCGTCGTTCCCGCCACCGGCCGACCGGCGTCGTCGGTCCAGTCGAAGGCCGCTCCGCCCCAGTCCTGCACGTCGATTCCCAGGTGGCGCCTGTACCATTCGCGCAACGCGGGAGCGTTCGCGGCCTTGAAGAAGATGCCGCCCACCCCGGTGACCCGCTTCATCTCTCCTCCGATCGTGGCCCGACGTCCGCATGCGTTCGCGCGCGGGCCCGGGACCTCAGCCCGCGGGCTGCGAGAACCACAACACCGACCAGACATGCCCGTCGGGATCGGCGAAGCCACCCACGTATCCGAACGGCTCCTCCCTCGCGTTGCCGAGCGAACCACCGCCCGCGGCCGCCGCGCGGGCGATCAGGGCGTCCACGTCCTCCCGCCGGGTGGCCGTGACGCTCTGGATGATTTCCTGTGCATGTTTCGAGTCACAGATCTCGCCCGGGATCATCGAGCGGAATGTCGCTTGCGGGAACAGGCAGACCATCGAGCTGGCGTCGGGGCAGACCACGACGCCCGCGCCGCCGGGCATCGGGCGGATCTTGAAGCCGATGGCTTCGTAGAAGCGGCTGGAAACCTCGAGGTTCCCGACCGCCATCGTGTTCCAGAACGTGACCGCCATCGAATCGGTTCCTTTCGTGACGCGTGAACTTCTCAGGCCTTCCTGTCCCGGACCCATTGAAAGACGTCGTCGAGCCTGACCCCGAACGCGTCGGCGATGCGGAAGGCGGACTCGAGGGACGGAGAATACTTCCCGGCCTCAATGGCGGCGACGGTCCAGCCCGTCGAGCGGAACGGCTCGTAGATGCCGACGAGGATCATGCCAGTCTGGTTCGAGGTCCACTCCGTATCCCGCGAACGACCGGGAAAGCCCGGCGTGCGATGTAAAGAACGCACTACACGATGTCAAAGATGGTCGCCAACGCCTTTCGTGGCGCCCGGACCCCATCGCAGAGCGACCACCCCCGCTCGCGGGGGTGGTCGCCGGATGGCTGCATGTCACGCGGGGTTCAGCGGTACAGCGCCTTCACCCGCCCCCAGCTCGTGTTCGCGGCCGGCACGACCTGCTCGGTCGAGAGCACGAGGTCGTCGAACAGGGCGGTCAGGCCGCCGACGCTGAAGTTGAAGTTGTACACGCCGACGAAGCCCGTCAGGTAGGGGCTGTTCGTGTCGGTGATCGGGTTGCCCGCGGTCAGCTCGGTGTTGTCCCACCACAGCCGGAACTGGTTCGCGGTGGCCTGAACCTTCATGTGGTGCCAGCTGTTCAGCGCCGGAATACCGCCGGGCAGCGTGCCG
This sequence comes from Candidatus Eisenbacteria bacterium, assembly GCA_020847735.1. Classification (NCBI taxonomy): domain Bacteria; phylum Candidatus Eiseniibacteriota; species Candidatus Eiseniibacteriota bacterium. The sequence continues at coordinate 212,338 of JADLBL010000023.1, read as the reverse complement.
GTGATCCACGTGCCGAGCGAGGTCGGCGTCTGGCCGGCGAGTTTGCGAAACTGGATCTGGGCCATGCCGGCGTAGAGCACGAACACGTAGCAGTTGGAGAAGTTCGACGCGTAGTCGGCGCGCACGACGAGGCCGCGGCGGCTGTCGCCGTTGCCGGTGAACACGTCGCCTTCCCACACGTAGTCGGCCTGGCCGAGCGGGTCCACGCACGACAGCGCGATGCCACCGCTGTCCGGGATCGCGGTCGTGAGCGAGCCGACGGTGTGGTCGCCCGAGGGGTTGGCGTAGGCGGGGTCGAGCGAGCCCAGAGTGAGTCCCTCGAGCCGGCGGTTGGTGTCGAAGCCGGTCAGCCAGTTGAGCTGCGTGACGCCGCCGGGAACATGCTCCTCGGTCACGACCGCGGCGCTCGCGGCGCCGCAGGCAAGGGTCAGGGTCACGGCAAGCGCGAGGAGAGTACGAGCAGGGTGCATGGCTGCCTCCTTAGGAAGTAACGATGAATCGCGAAACGAGCACGGGGCTCATCGAGCGATGACGAACCGGACCGCGCTCGAAGCGGGGTCGTCGGACATCCGGGCGAAGTAGACGCCCGGCGAAACCCGGCCGCCGCCGGCGGAGCGCACGTCCCACAGGACGCTGCCCGACGAAAGCGGCAGGGAGGCGATGCGCCGTCCGTCCACGCCGTAGATCTCGGCGAGCCGGCCGGCCGGCGTGCCCGGCGCCGCTTCGAAGCGGACGCGGGAGGAGCCGAAGACGGGATTGGGCCACACGCGCAGCGCCGGGCCGGCCCCCGAGGCTCCGGGCGTCACGGCGAGCACGCTCGCGGCGGGGCGCTTCTCGAGGTAGGCGATGCGGCGGAGAATGTTGCCGGGCGCCGCGCCGCGGTCGCCGATGAGCGCGCTGCCGGCCTGGTCCGTCGCGCTGGCCTGGTAGATCAGGTGCAGCCGGCCGCCGGGATTGCGCGCCGCGAGCGAGAAGAACCGCTCGTCGCACTTCGGCGTGTTGGTCAGGTTCTCGGGCGCGCTCCACGCGCCGGCCGGCCCCTGCGCCACGCTGGCGGCGATGTCGCCGAAGCCGACGCCGGTGCAGATGCCCGTGAGCTGCATGTCAGCGGTCGGGTCCACCTCGCCGTCCACGAACCGCAGCCAGGCGATGTAGGTCTCGGAGCCGTCCTCCGAGAAGCCGACCTGGGGCCAGTCCACGGTGATGGAGTTGAAGCCGCACAGCGGGCCGTTCAGGCCTTCGTCGATGTTCGCGTAGGAATCGGCGACGCCCGCGGGCACCTGGTACACGACCGAGGCCCCGCGGACGCTGTTCCAGTGACGGATCCGGCTGTGCCAGTCGTAGAACTGGACGACGCCGCCGACGCGGCGCGCCTGCAGCTCGCTCCAGACGACATTGGGCGTCGTGTCGTTGTAGGCGATCGCGCAATTGATGTAGGCGCGATACTGCGTCGAGGTCGAGTCCGCCGCCGTCACCTGCGCGTCGGTGTAGTTCGTCAGGTTGCGAATCGTGATCGTGCCGGCGGCGAACGAGCCGTTCGAGGATTCGATCAGGTAGACGTTGCCGCCGAAGTCGCCGACGGCGATGCCGACCCGCCCGTCGCTCGAAGCGGCGATCGCCGGGAACGCCGGAAAACCGTCGCGGAACAGCGACGTCGGCGCGGGCAGGGTCCACGCGCCGCCCTGGAAATTGAAGCAGCTGAACGTCGTGTTGCCCGACGGAAACCAGCTCACGCCGATCTGGTTCACCTCGGCGTAGCTGCCGGCTTCCGGCACCTCGCCCATCAGCGTGAATCCGCCGCCGGGCGTCGCCGCGACCTGCGGGAACAGGAAGCTGTTGCCGCTCGGGGTGACGAACGACGGAAGCTGCGCCGACCAGGCCGTGCCGCCGACGGCTTCCTGAAGATAGAACTGCGCGCGCAGGTCGCAGCTTTCCTCGTTGATGTGCTGGGCGATCGCGACCTTGCCGCCCGGCGCCAGCGTGAGGCTGCCGAAGCCGCCGATCGGATCGGGATTGGCGCAGCAATGCAGCGCCGCGATGTCCGGGTCGCTCACCTTGCCCAGGTTGTGCCAGGTGCCCGAGGCGTCGCGCCAGGCGTAGGCCTGCCCGCGCTCGGGATACGGATTCGGCAGCGACAGGTTCGGAGGGCACTGGCCGCCGAGCTCGCAGAACTCGTCCTGCCACGAGACGTGCACGCGGCCGTCGGGGCCGACGACGACGTGTTCGCCCATCGAGCCCATGTCCTGCAGGTCGTACCAGACCGAGTCGAGCTGCACGGCCCCGGCCGCGAGGCCGACGGCCTGCGCCGTCACCGCGCTCGCGCGCAGCGGCTGGGACAGGTCTGCCCCGGGCGCCCGCACGAGGCGGCCCGGCGGGTTGGCGGAAGTGCGTGCGGCGGCCGGCGCCGAAACGCCGGTCGCCAGTGCGAGAGCGAGAAGCAGGGACCTGGCACGCACGTTCCAATGGGTATTCCGTGAACCGCGAATGGTCCGCAACCGCGTCGCGGCCCCGGGACAACGCTCCGAAGGCCGGCGCACGGCGTGAGCGGAGCCGGCGGGCGCGGAGTGCGCGGCAGCGTCGAGCTCGCGCGGCTTCGGACGACAGGTCGAGTCAATAAGGATCATCGGGATCTCCGGTGCGTCGAAAGTCCGCTGATCTCGCCGTCCCAGCGAGCGGCCAGCGTGAACGTGCGGCCGGGCTCGTCGAGGAAGCTCAGGGGCTCCTGGTAGCGCGTGTTGGTGAGATTTCGGACGGCGAGCGTCAGGCGCAGGTTCGACCAGCCCCCGCTCGCTTCGGCGGAGGCCGTCCAGAAGGCCGGCCGCGCCAGCACGTCCTCGGTGCCGCGCGTGGCGTTCGTCCAGCGCACCCGCAGCGACAGCAGCCCCATCGGGATGAAGCGCGGCGCCGCGGTGCGCAGGTCGAGCGTCGCGCGCGCGGCGCCGACGTCGTTGAGCGGCTCGCCCGTTTCCCGATCGCGTCCGCGCGGGAAGCCGGCGCCCAGTTGCGCCTGAACACGTCCCAGGCGCAGGTCGGCCTCGGTCTCGATTCCCTCGAGGCGCGCCCGATGGATGTTCGTGAACTGGAAGCGCGGCACGAGGTAGAGCTGCCCGATGTACTTGAGCGTGATCATGTCGTCCACGTCCGAGCGGTAGACCGAGACTCGGAACGCGCGCAGATGCCCCGCCAGCGTTTCGCCGGAGCGCAGGCCGATCTCGGCGGTGCCCGAGTTCTCGGCGCGCAGGTCGGGGTTGCCGAACACGCGCAGGCCGCCGTGCACGCTGCTGTTGAAGTAGCGCTCCTCGAGGTTCGGGGCGCGGAATCCGGTCGCGAGCCGCGCGTACGGCGTCCAGGCGCCGAACGCGCGCGACAGCCCGACATCGCCGCTCGTCCGCCGGTCGGTCACGTCGAGGACCGGCGTGAAGCTGTAGATCGTCGAGTCGGCCCGCGAGCGCAGCCAGTCGTGGCGGACGCTGCCCTCGAGCCGCAACCCGCGCCAGGTCGCCGCGGCCGCCGCACCCCCGGCGAGCGCCTCGCGGCGGGCCGGCGGAACGCTCTCGGAGGGAGTCTCGGTGTCGGAGGTGACGGTGCCCGCGGCGTTGCGCACCACCAGGTTCGTCGAGCGCGGGCCGCTGGTGTTCTCCCTGCGCCATTCGCCGAAGAGTCGCAGCGCGCCGTAGCGCACGGCCGGCTGCAGGCTTCGCGACCAGGTCGTGAGCTTGTCGCGCGCCACGTTGGTCCGCTGCGCCACGAAGCGGCCGCGCACGAACTGGCTGTCCACAGCCGTCTCGTCGTAGTGCGTGCGAAAGCGCTGCTGCACGGCCAGCAGGCGCAGCTCCGGACGCAGCCCGGACTCGTGCAGCGAGAACTCGAACCGGTCGGCGTCGCGCGACTGCAGCGGGAACTCGGCGCTCGCGCCCGCCGACGACGTGAACGCCGGCAGGCCGATGTCGCGGCTCATGTGCGTCGAATGCTCGTAGTCGAACACGCCCTGCCCGAGCTGCGCCTGGGTGCGCACCGAGACGTCCTGGTCGTGGTAGCCGCTGTTGGGCACCTCGCCCCTCGGCGTGGACAGGGCGCGCAGGCGGCCGAGCCCCGCGAACACCTCGCCCCCGAGGATGGGCCCGACGCATCGGACGCGCGCGCTTTCGTCGAAGCCGTCCCCGGGCACGGCGCCGCGGGCGTTGAGCGACAGGCTCGTCCGCCGCTCCGCTCCGAGCAGCGGCCGGTGCGTGTTCAGCTCGACCATGCCGCCGAGCGCGTCGGAGCCGTACTGCGCGCTGCTCGCGCCCGGCTGGATCTCGACGCCCTCGAGCTTGTCCACGGGCACGAGCGACGTCTGCGCGCCGTGGCCGCGCCCCGACTGCAGCCGCACGCCGTCCACCATGACGAGCACGCGCTCGCCCGAGAGTCCGCGCATCGAGACGTGCGATGCCCACGGGCCCGTGCTGACGACGTCCACTCCCGGCGCGGCGACCAGCACGTCGGCGGTGGTCGCGGGCAGGTAGCGGTTCACGCGGCCGCGATCGAGGCGGACGGTGGTCGCGCTGCTGCGCTCGGGAATCGAGGAGCGCGTTCCGCTGACGAGGACGGGCTTGAGGACCGTGACCGTGTCCTGCATGCCGCGCGGCTTCGGCAGGCTGTCGGGCGCAGCGCTCGGCGGAACCGGCACGGGCACAGGCTCTTCGGCCGCGGGCGCGGGCCGCGCGGGACCGAGGACCGCGGCCAGCAGGACCACGAACGTGGCGGTGCGCAGCTGAATCGGGGAGTGACTCATTCAGCGGCGAATATCGGCCCCGAACCGGCCCCGGGCCATTCGAAGAACCACGGAATTCGCGCTCCGTGGAATTACGGAGCGCGGTGCGGCCCGACGTGCGAGTCGCCGCTCAGGAGGGCGGCGGCTCGATCAGGCCCGCTCGGATCGCGAACTGCGTGAGCAGGGCGACCGAGCGGATCTCGAGCTTGCGCATGATCGCGGCGCGGTGCGTCTCGACGGTGCGCGTACTGATGTTGAACTCCGCCGCGATTTCCTTGGTCGTCCGGCCGCGCGCGACGCCGGCGAGCACCTCTCGTTCGCGTGCGGTCAGCCGCTCGAGCGGCGGCGCCGCGTCCGCCGGGCGCCGCACCGAGTCGGCGAGCGCGCGCTGCGCAGGCTCGCTGTAGTAGGGCCGGCCCGCGGTCACCGACTCGATCGCCGCCGCGAGGTCGCGCACCGCGGTGTCCTTGAGCAGGTAGCCGTCGGCGCCCTCACGCACCGCGCGCGAAACGTACTCGACCGACGAGTGCATCGTCAGCACCAGGATGCGCACCCCCGGTGCGGCGTCGCGGGCCTCGCGCAGCACCGCGAAACCGTCGCGGTTGGGCATGTTCAGGTCGAGCACGAGCAGGTCGGGCTCGAGCTCGGCGAGCAGCCGGAGCGCCTCGTCGCCGTCCCCGGCCTCGCCGACGATGCTCACCGCGGGCTGCTGCTCGAGCACCTTGCGCACGCCGGCGCGCACCAGCGGGTGATCGTCCGCCAGCAGCACCCGGATCGGCGCGCGCGAGCTCATGCGGCTCCCGTCATCGGCAGCGTGGCTTCGAGCCGCATGCCGCCGCGGCCGCCGCGGCCGAGCGACAGCCTGCCGCCGACGTCCACAACGCGCTCCTGCATGCCGAGCAGTCCCAGATGCGGCTTCATCGCCGCGTCGGGTCCGTGACCGTCGTCCTCGACCACCAGGCGCGCCTCGCGGCCGTCGAACTCGAGCGACACCCACGCGCGTTTCGCGCCCGCGTGGCGAGCGACGTTGGTGAGCGCCTCCTGGCCGACGCGGTACAGCGTCAGCGCCGTCTCGGGCGGGCAGCTGGCCGACTCGGGCAGCGCCAGCGAGACGTCGAGCTGCGTGCGCGCGGCGAAGTCCTCGGCCATGCCGCGCAGCGCGGGCACCAGTCCCAGGTCGTCAATGGCCTGCGGCCGGAGCAGGTTGCTCACGTCGCGGACCTGCGCGAGCGCCCGCGCCGCCAGTTCGCTCGCCGTGGTGCGGCCCTCCAGGTCCAGCTCGATCTTGAGCGCGGTCAGCGCCTGTCCCGCCTCGTCGTGCAGTTCGCGCGCGATTCGGCGGCGCTCCTCCTCCTGCGCCCGCAGCAACAGCCGCGTGAGCTGCTCGAGCTCGGCGGTGCGAAGCGCGAGCGCGCGCCGGCCCTCGCCCAGCACCAGCACCAGCGTGCCGACCGCCACCAGCACGATGATCGCGACGTCGGCGAACACCCCGTACAGCAGCCCGGCACCCTGCGAGCGCAGCAGCGGATAGTCGAGGTGGTGAAGCGCCCAGAGCGTGAAGGCCCAGGCGAGGATCCGCGAGCCGGTCGAAGGCTCGCGCCGCTCGCGCACCCAGAAGACCGCGGCCGTCCACAGCGTCACGGTGAAGAGCAGCAGCGTGGACGTGGTGCCGGCGATGGCGTAGTTGCGGATGCCCCAGATCGCCAGCGCCGCCCACGCGGGAGCGGCGAGGCCGACCAGCGCGTATTCCCGCCGCCACGGCATGCGTCCGTTGAACTGCAGCGCCGCGAGCAGCAGCAGCAGCGCCGCCCATCCCGTCACGGTCTGGTGCGCGAACAGCCACGCCTGGTGCCGCGACACCAGGAACATCGAGATGGCCCCGAGGCGCAGCGCGTAGAACGTCCAGGCCAGCGACCAGCTCAGGTGGTAGGGCCGCGCCTGCGCGCGCCACAGGCCGAAGTGCACCCCGGCCAGGGCCAGGGTGCAGAGCGCCTGGAAGCCGAGCGCCACGAGCTGGAGCGGCAGGTCGTTCACGGGCAAGTCCTTTCGGCGGCGCACACTGGCGGGTCCGCCGCCGGCGTGCAACCCGCGGGCGGGGTTCGCGCGTATGGACAGGCGCTAGCGAAATGATATCATCCTGCTAGCTGACCACCCAGGAGGAGGCCGACCATGATTCGCGAGAAGCTCACGCAGTTCAGTTCCGGAATGGCGATGCTGGTGTTTCTGCCGCTGGTGCTCATCGGCTGCGCCGGCGGCATCGTCTGGGCCGCCCGCATGGACTCGCCGCCGCTGGCGATCGCGTTCATGCTCGCGCTCATCGTGGACATGATCCTGTTCGCAGGGTTCTTCGTCGTGGACCCCAACCTGGGCATCGTCGTCACGCTCTTCGGCCAGTACGTCGGCACCGAACGCCGCCCGGGCCTGTGGTGGGCCAACCCGTTCACCGCCAAGCGCAAGGTGTCGCTGCGCGTGCGCAACTTCGAGAGCTCGAAGCTCAAGGTGAACGACCACGAGGGCAATCCCATCGAGATCGCCGCGGTCGTGGTGTGGCGGGTCGTGGACACCGCCGAGGCGGTGTTCCAGGTGGACAACTACGACGACTTCGTGCACGTGCAGAGCGAAGCGGCGCTGCGCAACCTGGCCACGACGCACGCCTACGACTCGCACGTCGAGGGCGCGATGTCGCTGCGCGGCAACACGGCCGAAGTCGCCGAGGAGCTCAAGAAGGAAATCCAGGCCCGGCTCGAGAAGGCGGGCGTCGAGGTGATCGAGGCGCGGATCAGCCACCTCGCCTACGCGGCCGAGATCGCCAACGCGATGCTCCGGCGCCAGCAGGCGAGCGCGGTCATCGCCGCCCGCTCGAAGATCGTCGAGGGCGCGGTCAGCATGGTGCAGATGGCGCTCGACGAGCTGTCCAAGCGCGGCGTCGTGCAGCTCGACGAGGAACGCAAGGCCGCCATGGTCAGCAACCTGCTGGTGGTGCTGTGCAGCGAGCACGAGACGCAACCGATCGTGAACACCGGCACGCTCTACCAGTGAGAGGGAGTCGTGGCGGATCGCAAGCCCTTCCTGCTGCGGATTGATCCGGCGGTCCTGAACGCCCTGCAGAAGTGGGCGGCGGACGACCTGCGGAGCCTGAACGGTCAGCTCGAGTTCGTGCTGCGCCGCGCGCTCCAGCAGGAAGGGCGGCTGCCGGCGGGCGACGTCGCCCGCCGGGCCGCCAAGAAGGGCCGCGGAAGCTGAAGATTCACGTAACGCGCGTACTCCCGGCGGTACTCACCTGCGGACCGTTCCCGCGTCCCCCGCACGCAGGCACACCTCCGGAGGCAGGCATGAAACGACGCGTCGCACTCGCCCTCGCCGCACTCGCATCGCTCGCTCTGGTCGTCGTCCTCGGCTGCGGAGGCGGCGGGTCGAAATCCACGAATCCGGGAGGAGGCGGCGGCGGACCGGCGTTCGATCTGCGATTCACTTCCACCGGGACCTCGCAGACGTTCGTGTTCACCCCCGCCGGCTCGTGGGCCTACCACTGCATACCGCACGGCAGCTCGGGGATGACGGGCACCGTGGTCGTGGACGCGAACTCGGCGAACGACTCGGCCCTGGTGACCGTCGGGCCGTCGAACACGCTCACGTTCTCGCCCGCTTCGGTGACGATCAAACCCGGCGGCGTGGTGCGCTGGGTGAACGCCAGCTCGATGACGAACCACACCGTGACGCGGCCCTGACGAGTCGCGGCGGCGGGGTGTGACGGCTGTGGCGCAGGCGCCACAGCCGTTCGTCGTTGCCCGGGCCTGCCCGGCCCCATGAGTCGCGCCCCAAGCGCGCAAACCCCGGTGAAATCACGTCCCGGCGCGATGGCCCGACGCTGGCACACCGCCTGCAATCCTCCCGCTTCGAAGACGCACCACCCGACGAACGGAGGATTGCCATGAAGCTTCCCAGCCCGCTCCACCGGACCCTCGCGGTCGCGCTGCTCGCCTCGACTTCCCTGCTGACGATCGCTCCCGCCGCGTTCGCCGGCCACGGCCACGGCCGCTACAAGCGGATCGCGACCTCGCGCTGGAACGGTCACGGACAACGCGTCGTCGTCCGCGAGTCGGGCGCCGCCCCGCTGGTCGCGGGCCTGATCGGCGGCTTCCTGCTCGGCGCCGCGGTCTCGAACGCGCACTCCGCACCGGTCGTCACGCGCGACTACGTTCACGCCTCGCCCGCGCCGCGTTACCGGTACTTCGATCCCTACTGCGGGCAGTGGTTCGTGTCGCTGAGCGCGTGCCGCGAGCACAGCTGGCGCGACGGCCACCCCGCGGTCGCGCGGGTGTTCGACGCCGGCGGCGGGCCGTGCCTGCGCACGATGAGCTGGTCGGACGGCTCCTGGTACGACGTCGGCGATCGCGACTGGCGCGACCGCGACTGGCGCGACCACGACCGCGACGACTGCGACAGGGACTGACGCGAGGCGTCGTCCCCACACCGGTGGGGCCACGGCGGTGGAGCTGGAACAACGGGGAGCGTCCAGGCTCGCACGGTGGTCTCACTGAAACGCGAAGGGCGGTGCCGATCCGGCACCGCCCTTTCGCATGCGGCCCGCGAGCGCCGACGGTCCGGGTTCTCGTCCGCGGTCGCGGCGCCGTTCAGGCCGCGAGCAGTTCCTTCGTGTCGTGCCGGTGCTCCTCGGGCTTGAGGACGCGGTTCGCGTGCTCGGACTCCGGCATGGGTTCCCACAGTTCCGGGGCGTCGTCGGGCGGCGCCGTGCCGTCGGGGCGCGCGAGCACCCGGCAGTTGGGGCGCGTGACGTCCTTCGGGTTCGGGCTCATCACCATCACCACGTGGTTGTTCGCCGTCTGCAGCACCGTTCCCGCCGGGTAGAGGCCGACCGTGCGCACCAGCGACCACAGCACCGCCGGGTCGAAGTTCACGCGAATCGGGCCGAGCAACAGCTGCAGTCCCTCGAACGGGGTGCGCGGGCGGGTGTCGTAGGCGCGGTGCGCGGTGATGGCGTCGAAGCAGTCCGCCATGGCGACGATGCGCGAGACCGTCGCCTGCCCCCAGTCGAGGTCGATCTCGGGGTAACCGGTGCGGTTGTAGTTCATGTGGTGCTCGAGGCAGGCGCGCATCGTGTCGAGCATCACCCCCGACAGCCCGGGCATGCGCGACACCATGATCGCGCCTTCGATCGGATGGCGTCGCATGAGCGTCCACTCCTCGGCGTCGAGCTTTCCGGGCTTTCGCAGCACCTCTCCGGGAATGGTCATCTTGCCCAGGTCGTGCAGCAGCCCGGCGACGCCGAGATCGGCGAGCGCCTGCCGCGGCAGCCGCAGCGTCTGGCCCATGCCGATGGACATCACCGAGACGTTGACGCAGTGCGCGTACGTGTATTCGTCGTGGTCCTTGAGCGCGCTAAGGCCGACGAGCGAGTAGTCCTGTTTCATGATGCTGTCCACGATCGGCTGCACGACACGCTTGGCGTGGCGAAGGTCGGGCCGGCCGGTCTGCTGCGCCCTCAGGACGATCCGCTTCGCGCCCATCATCGCGCGCCAGAAGACCTTCTTCGCGCGGCGGCGTTCGGTCGTGTGCTTCGGTTCGCTCGCCAGCTCGCGGCCGAGGTCCTCGGCTTCGAGGTCCGAGGCCGGCACGATCGCGATGTTCGTGACCGCGGCCTCCTGCACGGTCTCGGGCAGGCGCTCGGCGAGCGCCGGGTCCTCGGCGGCGAGGAAGATCTGGAAGAAGCGCTCGACTTCGGCTTCCTCGAGCGCGTTCAGGAACCGCAGCCCGCCCACCTGCCGCCGCTCGAAGTCGGCGAGCAGGCCGTGGTAGGCGCCGAGGATCTCGGCGCGCGCCTTGACGCGCACGCCGTTCAGGTAGAAGTAGTCCGCGACGACCACGAGCGTCGCCTCCTCGGCGTCCTCGAGCAGGCCGCGGATGACGCCCATGAACTCGCGCATCTGGCGCTGGAACGCCTGGTTCGACACGTCGTAGGTCCGTGCCGTGCGCATCAGCGCCGAAAGCCGCACGAGCAGGGCCGCGCCCTGCTCGGCGAGCTGCGCCGTTTCGTCAACCGGGGCCGGGACGCCTTCGGGCTCGCTCATGCCGCACCCCTCAGCCACGCCAGCGCGGACTGCGCGGCCTGGCGCACGGTCGCCTGCTTCGACTGCGCGCCGCGTTCGAGCGCCGCGAGCGCCCGCGGCGTGCCGATGCGCGCCAGGCAGCGCGCCACGTTGTGGCGGTGGATCTCGATCTGCTTGTCGAACCAATTGGCGCGCTGCAGTTCGGCTTCGAGGTCGCTCGCCACCTCGTCGCCGCCCACCGAGGCGAGCGCGGCGTAGATCGCGCGGCGTTCCTCGGCGGGCCGGGTCGCGAACTTCTCCTGCTGCAGGAACGCGAACACGAAGCGCGCGGTGGCCGGGTCCCGTTCGCCCGAGAGCTGGTGGAGGATCTGGCAGAACAGGGTCGTCGGGGCGCGCTCGAGCGCCTTGACGAGCAGCGGGCGCGCCAGCGCGAGTTCGAGGTTCGTGAGCGCGCCTATCGCCTGCTCGCGCACGCGCGCGTCCGGGTGGCGCAGCGCCGTGCCCAGCAGGTTCACCACGTCCCGGCCGCCGATCCAGCCGAGGATGTGGACGATGTTGCGGACCACGTACCAGCGTCCGTCGGTCAGCCACGGGGCGAGGCGCTCGGGGTTCTCGCGGCAGCGTGAGGCCAGCGATTGCGCGAGCGCGAGGCGCGTCGCCCGCTCCTGGCTCTCCGACAGCACGAGCGTCAGCCAGTCCACGCCGGCGTCCCCCAGTTCCTGCGCGAGGGCGACGAACTCGGCCAGCGCCGCATCGCCCTGCGCGTCGAGCTTCTCGACCGTGCGCTGGATCGAGACGGGCTGCATGAGCTCCTGGAGCAGTGTTTCCTCGGACCAGTTCGCGAGCGTCTCGTCGCGCAACTCGCGCAGCGAACCGCGCGCGTCGGCCCACGCGCCCGCTCCGAGTGCCGCCCGCAGGACGCGGGGAATGAATTGTCCGATCTCGGTGCGGTCGTGCTCGTTCGCGTTCGCGCGCCGGCAGGCCGCCGCGATGGCGACCGCCGCGGTCACCTCGGGCACCTGGTGCTCGCGCTCGTACTCGGCGCGGAAACGCTCGACCTCGACCGCGGCCATCGCGTCGAGCTCGACGTAGCTGGCCTCGACTTCGACCGTCGTGTCGCCGAGCTGCCAGTCCTCGGCGCGGCCCTCCACCTTCGCGGCCTGCGCTTCGTCGGCCGACGGCGCGGGCTCCGAGGAGGAGACGGTCGGCCAGGGCAGCAGGGGCCCGGATCCGGGGCCAGCGCCCGACGACGAGCCCGCGCCGCCCCCTTCGCCATCGCTCTCGCCGACGTCGCCCTCGGCCGGGATGTAGTCCACCTCGATGTGCCGGAGGTTCGACTCCCACAGCAGCGTCACGAGGTCGCCATCGTCGAGGTTCGGACCGGTCGCGGCGAGCACCGCGTCCACGAGCGCGTTGACGTCGTCCGCGTCCACGCCGGGGTTGAACGTCAGCCCGCGCACGCCGTCGCGATGGAACGGGTACGCGAGGTTGTCGTCGCGCGAGCGGGCCGGGTGCAGCGACTCGCCGTCGAGCGTCACGTCGGCCGACTCGAAGCGCAGGGTCAGCGCCCCGTGATCCAGCACCAGGCGCGAGGCCGCGGTGGACAGCTCGTTGCGGAACTTGAGCACGGTCGGGTTGCCGGCTTCATAGAGCCGGCAGGTCTTCAGGGTGCGCGCGAACTGCGCCACCCACCAGGCGGCCGCCTTGAGGGTCGCGTCCGAAACGGTGCGTTCGCGCTCGTGCCCGTGCCGATCCGGGCGCGTGCCGACCTTCATACCGGGTCCCCAGTGCCTGTCGGAAGGAGGAGGTGAGCCGTCCGCGGCGTTATCGGTCCGCCCGGGGCGGCGCTTGAGGGGGCGGTGCCCTCCTCACCGCGGCCGGCTTCACCCCGGAATCCCCCGTCCCGCACGCCACCCGCGAGGACCCGGCGCGGCGGACCAGCGCCGCGCCCGGCGGGCCGGACGCCGCGCTGGCGAGCGGCGGCTTGACCGCGGGGAGGCGGCGGGCGCTGAGTGCGTGCGCTGACGCCGCATCACTCCAGCTTCCCTCGCGACCCCGGGAGGATCCCCGACATGCTCCGCCGTTCGCTGTTCGTGTTGTTCGCCCTCGTGGCGAGCGCCGCGCCCGCCCTCGCGCTCGAGGAATGCCGGCTCATGCGAATGCCCGACATCCAGGGCGACCGCATCGTGTTCGTCTACGCCGGCGATCTGTGGACCGTGGCCCGCGCCGGAGGCACGGCGCAGCGCCTCACGACCCACGAAGGGGTCGAGGCCTTCCCCAAGTTCTCGCCCGACGGGCAGACGGTCGCGTTCACCGGCGAGTACGACGGCAACACGGACGTCTTCACGGTCCCGACGGTGGGCGGCGAGCCGCTTCGCCTGAGCTATCACCCCGGCGCCGACATGGTCGCGGAGTGGTATCCCGACGGAAAGTCCATCCTGATCCGCTCGATGCGCGCCTCCTCGATCCAGCGCTTCACGCGCTTCTTCAAGGTGCCCGCCACCGGCGGCTTCGAGGAGATGCTCGCGCTGCCGACCGCCGGCTACGCCAGCCTGTCGGCCGACGCGAAGCTCATCGCCTACGTCAGCCCGAGCTACGACAACCGCACCTGGAAGCGCTACCGCGGCGGCAACGCGCCGAACATCCTGGTCTACGACTTCGCGCGGAACACCTCGGAGAACGTCACGAAGGACTGGGACGGGCCCGACGAGTGGCCGATGTTCCACGGCCGCACGCTCTACTACTGCTCGGACCGCGGCGGCCGCACCGCCAACGTATGGGCCTACGACCTCGACAAGAAGACGCAGCGCCAGGTCACACGCTTCACCGAGTACGACGTGAAGTGGCCGAGCATCGGCAGCGACGCCATCGTGTTCGAGAACGGCGGCTGGCTGTACGTGATGGACCTGCCCTCGGAGAAGCTCACGAAGCTCTCGGTGAAGGTCCCCGACGACAAGCCGGCCACGCGCGCCGAGTACCGCCGGGTCGGCGACTGGCTGACCGGCATGGACCTCTCTCCTTCGGCGAAGCGCGCGGTGCTCGAAGCGCGCGGCGAACTGTTCAGCGTGCCGGCCGAGAAGGGCGACGTGCGCAACCTGACCAACACCCCCGGCGCCCGCGAACGCAATCCGGCCTGGTCCCCCGACGGCCGCTGGATCGCCTACCTGTCCGACGCCACGGGCGAGTACCAGTGGTACGTGCTCGGCGCCGACGGCAAGACGCCGCCGCGACAGGTCACGAAGGAGGGCGCGACGTTCCGCTACGGGCCGCAGTGGTCGCCCGACTCGAAGAAGCTGGCGTTCTCGGACAAGACCGGCCGCCTGTGGCTGACCGACGTGGCGAGCGGCAAGCTCACGCAGATGGACAAGAGCGAATACGGCGAGCTGTTCCAGTACGGCTGGTCGAAGGATTCGAAGTGGGTCTGCTACATGAAGCCGAGCCCGGCCGGCTTCGGCACCCTCCAGCTCTACTCGCTCGAGAGCGGCAGGGTGACGCCGGTGACCGACGGGCTGACGGACGACTTCTCGCCGTCGTTCGATCCCGAGGGCAGGTACCTCTACTTCATCTCGCGTCGGACGCTGACGCCGCAGTTCGGAACGTTCGAGCTCGACATGCACTTCACGGCGACCGACAAGCTGTACGCGATGTCGCTGCAGGACTCGCTGCTCTCGCCGGTCGCGCCCGAAAGCGACGAGGAGCCCGGCGAGGCCGCGAAGTCCGACGACAAGGCGAAGGGCAAGGACGACAAGGGCGCGAAGGCGAAGGAGGAGAAGGCGGCCGATCCCGGCATGCGGATCGACCTCGCCGGGCTCGGATCGCGCGTCGCCGAGCTGCCGGTGCCGGCCGGGCGCTACACCGCGCTGACCGCCACGAAGGGCAAGGTGGTCTACCTGTCGTTCGACGAGACGCCCGACGAGGACGGTCAGGCGCCGTGCAGCCTCCACTACTTCGACCTCGACAAGCGCGAGGACAAGACGGTCCTCTCGGGCGTGGACGCCGGCTACTCGCTGTCGAAGGACGGCGAAAAGGTGCTGTACCGCAAGGACGACCAGGTCGGCATCGTGGACGTCGCCCCCGACAAGAAGGCCGGCGACGGCAAGCTCGCCACGGACCAGCTCATGGCGCTGGTGGACCCGCGTCAGGAGTGGATGCAGATGTTCAACGAGGCCTGGCGGCTCGAACGCGACTTCTACTACGACCCGGGCATGGGCGGGCTCGACTGGAAGGCGATCGGAGACCGCTATCGCCAGCTCGTTCCGTACGTCGCGCACCGTTCGGACCTCAACTACATCCTCGGCGAGCTGATCGGCGAGCTGTCCACCTCGCACACGTACGTCGGCGGCGGCGACATGCCGCGCGTGCCGCGCGTCGGCGTCGGCCTGCTCGGGGCCGACTTTTCGTTCGACGCCGGAACGGGCCTTTACCGGTTCGCGAAGGTCTACCGCGGCCGCGACTGGAACTCGCGCGTGGACGCGCCGCTCGGCGAGCCGGGCATCGGCGTGAAGGACGGTGACCTGCTGCTCGAGGTGAACGGCCGCCCGCTGCGCGCGCCGGAGAACGTCTACTCCGCCTTCATCGGCACCGTCGGCAAACAGACGACGATCAAGGTGGGCGCGTCGGCGAACGACCCGAAGGCCCGCACGTACACCGTGGAGCCGATCGGCAACGAGGCGTCGCTGCGCTACGTGGACTGGGTGCGCGCCAACTACGACAAGGTGCAGGCCGCGACCGGCGGCAGGATCGGCTACATCCACGTCCCGAACACCGCCATCGAGGGCATGCAGGAGTTCACCAAGGGCTATTACCCGCAGGTGCACAAGGACGGCATGATCGTGGACGAACGCTTCAACGGCGGCGGGTTCATTCCCGACTTCTTCGTCGAGAAGCTCATGCAGTCCACCTGGACCTACTGGTCGAACCGCGACATGGCGCCGTTCCGCACGCCGCAGACTTCGGTGGACGGACCCAAGTGCATCCTCGCGAACGAGTATGCGGGCTCCGGCGGCGACGCGTTCCCCTACTACTTCAAGCTCAAGGGTGTCGGACCCATCATCGGCAAGCGCACGTGGGGCGGGCTCGTGGGCATCAGCCACAGCCTGCCGCTGGTGGACGGCGGGGTGGTGACCATGCCCGACTTCGGCGTCTACAGCACCGAGGGCAGGTGGATGATCGAGAACCACGGCGTGGACCCCGACTTCGAGGTGGACAACACGCCCGAGGCGATGGTCAGCGGCCACGATCCGCAGCTCGAGAAGGCGATCGAATGGTCGCTCGAGCAGCTCAAGGCGCACCCGGTCGTCCGTCCCGAACGGCCCGCGTACAAGAAGCAGCAGTTCTGATCGCGCCCACCCCCGAGGCGCGAACGAGGGCCCCGGCTCCGCGAGGAGTCGGGGCCTTTCGCCTTCCGCCCGGCCGGCCGCCGGCCGGTCAGTCCGCCAGCAGGTACTCGAGGTCGGAGCGCGACAGCGTGCGCGCGAAACCCTCGTCCCCGAGCACGTCCTTCACGAGCTTCGCCTTGCGCGCCTGCAGCTCGGCGATGCGGCCCTCGATCGTGCCGTCGGCGATCAGCCGGTAGGCGATCACCGTGCGGTCCTGGCCGATGCGATGCGTGCGGTCGATGGCCTGCGCCTCCACGGCCGGGTTCCACCACGGATCGAAGAGCACGACGTCGCGCGCCGCGGTCAGGTTGAGGCCGGTGCCGCCCGCCTTGAGCGAGACGAGGAAGCAGCAGGCACGCGGGTCGTTCGAGAACGCGTCCACGACCGCGCCGCGCTCGCGCGTGTTCGTGCTGCCGGTGAGCATGTGGAAGGGGATGCGGCGGTCCTTCATGTCGGCCGCGATGAGCTTGAGGCACTCGACGAACTGCGAGAAGACGAGGACCTTCCGGCCCTCCGCGAGCAGCGGTTCCAGCAGGTCGAACAGGGCCGTGAACTTGCCCGAACCGAGCTCGCGCCTGCCTCCCGCGAGCGCCGGGTGGCAGCAGATCTGCCGCAGGCGCGTGAGCACCGCGAGCACGATGAGCTTCTGTTTCGCCAGCGCCTGCTCGCCGGGCGCGAGCCTGCCGAGCAGCTCGCGGCTGCGCACCAGCTCGGCCGCGTACAGCTTGCGCTGCCCGGGCGTGAGCTCGCAGTCGAGGCGCTCCTCGATGCGGGGCGGCAGCTCCTTCGCGACCTGCTCCTTGAGCCGGCGCAGCAGCACCGGACGCAGGCGTGCCGACAGCAGGCGCCGCAGGTGCGGCGGAGCGTCGGGCCGGTCGTAGCGCGCCACGAACTTCGCGCGCGGCGGCAGCCAGCCCGGGTTGACGATCGCCAGGATGCTCCACAGGTCGAGCGCGCGGTTCTCGAGCGGCGTGCCGGTGAGCGCCAGCCGGTGCGTCGCCCGCAGCTCGCGCGCGACGCGCGAGACGGCGGCGTCCGGGTTCTTCACGTTCTGGGCTTCGTCGAAGATCACCGCGCTCAGCGCGTGCTCCTTCCAGCGCTCGGCGTCGCGCCGGAGCAGCGCGTAGTTGGTGATGACGAGGTCGTGGCCGCCCGCTTCGCCCATGCGCGCGCGGCGGTCGCGGCCGCTGCCCAGCACGAGCACGCGCAACCGCGGCGTGAAGCGCGCCGCCTCGCGCTCCCAGTTGTGCATCACCGACGCCGGGCACACGACCAGCGCCGGGCCCGCGCCCGGTTCCGCCTCGCGCAGGCGCGCCAGCCAGACCAGCGCCTGCACCGTCTTGCCCAGGCCCATGTCGTCGGCGAGCACCGAGCCGAGCTTCAGGCTGCCGGTCCAGGCGAGGAAGTCGAGCCCTTCGCGCTGGTAGGGCCGCAGCTCGCCGCGAAACCCCGCGGGAATCGGCACCCGCGGCAGGCCCTTGAAGCGTTCGAGCGTCCCGCGCAACCGGGCGACGGTTTCCAGCGTCCCCGCGCCGGCCCCGGTCGCGGCCAGCGTGTCGAGGCTCTCGGAGCGCGCCTGCGCGAGCTGCCATGCGGTGACCCGCTGCTCGGGCTGGTTCGGTTCGAGGCCCAGATCGGCGAGGGCGGCGGCGATCGCGTCCTGCGCCTCGGCGTCCTCGCGCCGCGCCCAGCCGCCCGCGAGACGCACGAACGGCCGCTTCGACTCGCGAAGCGTGGCGAGGTCGGCTTCGGTGAGCGCCAGCCCCTCGCTCTCCCAGTCGGCCCGGATCGTCAACCAGTCGAGACCCGAGGCGACGACGCTGAGCCGGGCATGGACCTGACGCTCGCCCTCGAACAGGCGCCGAACCTCGTCGTTGCCGAACCAGCCCGCCTCGTGCGGTCGCTCGCGCCAGGCGGCGATCAGCGACTCGACGTTCGACTCGTCGAGCCGCAGCCACCATCCGGTGCCCGCGTCGGGCTCCGGGTTCGCGCGCGCGCGGCCGCGCGCCGCGCCCCGCTTCTCGAGCGCGCGCTCGAGCCACTCGAGCGCGCCGGCGACGCGCGCGGCGGCCGGCACTTCCCGCCAGGGCGCGGGGCCCTCGCCCGCCGGCGACGCCAGCGTCGCGAGCGCCGCCGCCGCGCCGGCCGCCGCCGCGCCGGGCGCTTGCGGAGCGCCGGTGCCGGCATCGTGCACACCCGCCGCTTCGTCGGCCGCGGGCGTGCCGCCGCCCGCCATCGTCGTGACACGCGCGGCCAGCGCCTCGTCGGCCGCGGGGGCGGGCGCGAGGCGCACCCAGCCGTCGGCCGGCCCGTACTCGAACAGGTCGCGGCCCGACGCCGGCTCGCCGGGCGTCCACGGCGTCCCACCCGACGCGGCGAAGAGCCGCACCTGCAGCCAGTCGCTGCCACGCAGGTCGAGGGCGAACACCGGCCGCGCGTCGAAGGTGCGGGTCAGCGATTCGAGCGCGCTGGCGATGGCGGGAAAGCGCGCGGTCAGCCGGTCGAGCAGCGGGCCGTCCTCGCGCCGCAGCGGCAGGCCGCGCATCTCGGCCAGCGTCCGCACGATGTCCGCCGGCGGCTCCTCGACGACGCGGTGGAACGCGCCGTCCATCAACGCGATCGAGGGGTGAGCGGCGAACGCATGGCGCTCCGCGGGCCACACGAGCGCGGCGCCGGCCGGGCGCGACCTGCCGTCGGCGTGCGCAATCGCGAGCGCCAGGCGCAGCTCGCCGCCCTCGATGTTCGCCTCGAGCGTCATGCGCAGGTCGTCGCCTTCGAGGTCCGCCTTCGCTCCCGGCCGGACGCCGCAGCGGGCCGCGAGCGGCGCGGACAGCGCCGTGTCCCACGCGACGAACGGCGAACCGGCCGCACGATCGAGAAGCAGGTTGAGCTGTCCGTTCGACATCACCCCTGGATGGCGCGCGTCGTCGAACAGCCCGAGCATCTCCGCTTCGGTCAGGACGCGCAGCAGCCGCGCCTGCGGTGGCGAGAGCAGGTGCGGGTCGCGCCGCAGCTCGGAGTGCAGCTGGTTGAGCTGCTGCCGGCCGCGGGGCGCGTCCTGCGTCTGCGGGCCGGTCAGCCGGGCCTGGATCGTGACGCGCGGCCCGCCGTCGTCCTCGATCAACCCCAGCACGACACGCAGATGACGCGGCGCGCGCTCGCGTGCGCCGGCCCAGCTGCTGATGCGCTCGACCACGTCGCGCCGCTCGCTCTCGACGCCACGCTCGCTCAGCTCGCGCCGCTCGAGGTAGGGCCTGAGCGCCTTCGGCACGCGATCCGGCCACTGGCGTTGAATGGCGTGCGCGAGCCGCCAGCACCGCACGTCGGGGTCGTCCTCGTGCACGATGCCCCCGAGGTCGAGCGCGCCGAGTTCCCAGTACTCGAAGCCGTGCCGGCGCAGGAACGACTGCGCCGCTTCGAGGCGCAGCCACGAACCTTCCGCCCGGCGCAGCGCCGCGAGCTGCGGCGGTTCCGCGGCCGGCGGGCGCTCGAGCGAGCGCGGCGGCGCGGGGGCTTCGCCCGAAAGGCGGCGGGTCAGCGCCCGCGGCAGCAGCTCCAGGTCGCGTGGGACCGGCCGCCCCGCGGCCCGCGCCGCGGCGATCAGCGCGAGCCCGACCGCGTAGGCATGCTTGCAGATCGGGCCGACCGGGCACGAGCACAGCGGCTCGGCCGCGCCGGCCCGGAACGCCCAGCGCACCGCGTACGTGCGCGTTCCGCGAACCTTCGCCAGAACCGATCGCACGGCCGCGCGCCCGTCCAGCTGGCACTGACGCACGCGCTCCGCCATCAGGTATTCCTCGCCGCGCGCGCGGATGTAGGGCGGGAACGAGCCCAGCACATTGGCCAGGCGGGCCAGCTCGTCGTCCTCGAGGTCGTTGGAAACCTGAAGCGGAAGTTCGGTCAAGGTCGGGTTCCGGGGCGGCGGTGTCGGCGGTGGGCGAATCGCGCAGCTTACGGGCGCGCGCGCCGGCCGGGCAAGTGCGGAACCCGTGAAGCTCGCGGACCGTCCGCCGTTCCCGGGATGCGGGAGGAATTCGCGTGTCCTCCCGCGCCCCCGCAAGCGCGTCCGACCTCCCAACTCGGGACTTTTCGGCGGCGCGGACGGACGGTAGCCTTCACGGGTTCCCCCGGCAGCACCGTGGCCCCGCGCGGAGGCTCTACTCGTGTCGAGCGATCTCTATCCCGTCAAGCCCCAGATTCAGAAGAACGCGCACATCCGCTCCATGGAGCAGTACCGGCAGCTCTACCGGCGCTCGATCGAGGACCCGGCCGGCTTCTGGGCCGAGCAGGCGCGGCTCCTGGACTGGTTCCACCCGTGGAACACGGTGCTCGACGCCGACCACGACGAGATCGACTTCGCCTGGTTCTCGGGCGGCCGGCTCAACGCCTGCTTCAACTGCGTGGACCGCCATCTCGAAAAGCGCGGCGAACAGACCGCGATCCTCTGGGCGGCCGACGAGCCGGGCGTCTACAGGCACATCTCGTATCGCGAGCTCAAGCACAACGTCTGCCGGCTCGCGAACGTGCTGCTCGCGCACGGCGTTCGCAAGGGCGACCGCGTGTGCATCTACATGCCCATGATTCCCGAGACCGCGTACGCGATGCTCGCCTGCGCGCGCATCGGCGCGGTGCACTCGGTGGTCTTCGGCGGGTTCTCGTCCGACGCCCTGCGGGACCGCATCGTGGACGCGCGCTGCAAGGTGCTGGTCACCGCCAACGAAGGCCTGCGCGGCGGACGGACGATCCCGCTCAAGCAGATCGCCGATCGCGCCATCGAAGGCATGGACCTGGTCGAGACGGTGCTCGTCGCGCGCCGCACGGAGCGCGAGGTGCCGATGGCGCAGGGCCGCGACCACTGGCTCGACGAGGAGATGAGCCGGCAACGCTCGACCTGCACGGTCGAGTGGATGGGCGCCGAGGATCCGCTCTACATCCTCTACACCTCCGGCAGCACCGGGAAACCCAAGGGCCTCCTGCACACGACCGGCGGCTACCTCGTGTACGCCGCGCTCACGCACAAGCTCGTCTTCGACTATCACGACGGCGACGTTTACTGCTGCGCCGCCGACGTCGGCTGGGTGACCGGTCACACCTACATCGTCTACGGGCCCCTCGCCAATGGCGCGACGACCGTGATGTTCGAATCCACGCCGCTGTATCCCGACGCCGGCCGCTACTGGCGGATGGTGGACGACCTCGGCATCAACATCTTCTACACCGCGCCCACCGCGCTGCGCGCCATCGCGCAGGCGGGCGACGAGCCGGTGAAGCGCCACTCGCGAAAGTCGCTGCGCATCCTCGGCTCGGTCGGCGAGCCCATCAATCCAGAGACCTGGCGCTGGTATCACGACGTCGTCGGCGAAGGCCGCTGCGCCGTGGTGGACACCTGGTGGCAGACCGAGACCGGCGGCATCCTCATCACGCCGCTGCCCGGCGTCACCGACACCAAGCCCGGCAGCGCGACGCTGCCGTTCTTCGGAGTCAAGCCGGTGGTCCTCAACCCCGAGAACGGCCAGGTGCTCGAGGGCAACGGCGTCTCCGGCGCGCTCTGCCTGGCCGCTCCCTGGCCCGGCCAGGCGCGCACGGTGTGGGGCGACCACCAGCGCTTCAAGGAGACCTACTTCAGCCAGTACCGCGGCACCTACTTCACCGGCGACGGCTGCACGCGCGACGCGGACGGCTACTACTGGATCACCGGACGCATTGACGACGTGCTCAACGTCTCGGGCCACCGGCTGGGCACCGCCGAGGTCGAGAGCGCGCTCGTCGCGCACGAGGCCGTCGCCGAGGCCGCGGTCGTCGGCTACCCGCACACCCTCAAGGGGCAGGGCATCTACGCCTACGTGATCCTCGCCGCGAACTTCGCGATGACGCCGAAGGCCGAGCTCGAGGGCGCGCTCAAGGAGCAGGTTCGCCAGGCCATCGGCGGCTTCGCGGTGCCCGACATCATCCACATCGCACCCGGACTGCCCAAGACGCGAAGCGGAAAGATCATGCGCCGCATCCTGCGCAAGATCGCCGGCAGCGAGTACGCCGGGCTCGGCGACGTCTCGACGCTCGCCGAGCCCGAGGTGGTGGACCGGCTGGTCGCCGAGCACCGCTCGCGGGGCGCCTGACGGCGCGCCGGAACGGGCCGTGCCCGGCGGCCCCGCCGCGGGTCAGGCGTGCTTCGCCACCTCGGCGCGCTTCGCGGGCTGGTAGGAGCCGACGTCCGAATGGAAGCCGATCGCCAGCCGGTTCCAGCCGTTGATGGCGACGATGGCCAGGCTCAGGTTCACGAGTTCCTGCTCGCTGAAGTGACGGCGGGCTTCCTCGTACACCGCGTCGGGGACGCCGGCCCGTGAGATGAGCGTCATCGCCTCGGTCCACGCCAGGGCGGCCCGTTCCCGCGGCGTGTAGAAGGGCGCCTCGCGCCAGGCGTTGAGCACGTAGAGCCGCTGTTCCGTCTCGCCCGCCGCGCGCGCGTCCTTCGAATGCATGTCGAGGCAGTAGGCGCAGCCGTTGATCTGCGAGGCGCGCATCTTGACGAGTTCGAGCAGCGAGGACTCCAGCCCGCAATCATGAACGTACTTCTCCAGGCCGAGCATCGCCTGCATGGCACCCGGTGCGGCGGACCGGTAATTCGGTCTCGACGACATTGGTTCCGCTCCTTTCGCTTTCCCGTGCTGCGCGGCCACTCGCGGCAACGCTGCCTCACGCCCGACTTCGGCGCCGGCGCACGTGCGGACTATCGCGCGTTCGGGCGCCGGACGCGACCGGGAGCGGCGAAGCGTCAGGGTTTCGTCCCGTCGCCACGCGCCGTCACCACCGTCCGCCGGCCGCTCGTGAAAGCCCGGTCACCCGTAGGCGTATTCGGCCGCCAGGTACAGCTCCCCCGCTTCGGTGAGCACGACGTAGAAGTTCTCGAACTGCCCCCCGTCGCCCAGCCGGAATCGCGCGGGTCGTCCGGAGAGTCCCCACATCCGCCGGATGCCGGTCGGAACCCCGACCCGCACGGCAACGTCCTTCCACTCGCGCCCGCCCGGCGTCACCGGCTCGAGTCCGAACTCCGAGACGATCCTCGCGGCCAGCCCGTCCGTGCGCTTCACCACGAGGTAGCCGCCGCGGGACGACCACGGAGCGTGCGTCCGCAGCGGCTCGATCCGTATGCCGGCGCGGGCGAGGTGCCGGGCGAGGTCCGTGGGCAGACCGTTGTCGCGTCCGCAGCCCGGAAGGGTCGCCAGCAGCGCCAGCGGCAGCAGGCCGGCCCACCGGCGCACCGTGCGCACGCGCAGGCTAACGAAGCACTCCCTTTCCGGCGAGGAATCGCGCGTAGAAGAGGAGGGCGACGCCGATCGCGACGATCGCGGCGGTGAACGCCAGCGCTCCGGCGCCGCCCATGATCGCGAGGCCGTTCGTGAAGACGAAGTTGTGCAGGAAGGTCGGCGCCATGGCCACCAGCGAGATCGCGAGGATCAGCACCGCCAGCCGCCGGCGCAGCAGCACCAGCAGCGAGCCTGCGACGCCGCCCCACACGCTCGTCGCCCACGAGGCGACGGACCAGGCGGGGAACGCCTCGAAGTAGGCCCGCTGCTCCGGCGTGAACGACGCCAGGTAGCCCGCGTTCCGCGTCTGCGTCATCAGGTAGTCGAACGCGCCACCGCCGTTCCACAGCAGCGCCAGCGCGCCGACCACCCAGAGGTGCCAGGGGGTTCGGGGCGCGGAAGTCGGGACGTTCATGCGGCCTCCAGATGGAAAGTCACCGGGACGCAACCCGCCGGTGCGCAGACGCGCATCATGGGCGGCGGGTCTGGCGGCGGCAAGCACGATTCAGCGCGCGCGGAGTCCCTTCGAGCGAATCCGTTTTCATGAAGTGCCCCGACCCGGAGGCCATTGGGCGCGGCCGAGCCACAGCAGCCAGACGATTCGAAGATCAATGGTCGCGTGCAGGACCATCACCACCCAGAGATGCCCGGTCAGGATGAACAGCAGCGCGAAGATCAGCCCAAGGACCGTGGTGGTCAGGATTCCGCCCACGCCCTGGTAGCCGTGATCCACGCCGAAGACGACGGCCGCTGCCACGACGGCCAGCCAGGCGGGAAAATGCAACGGTGGATGCGCGAAGTACTGGATGAGGAACCCGCGGAAGACCAGTTCCTCGCAGATGCCGGCACTGACACTGACGGCCGCGAACCACGCGCGCTCCGGTGCCGACTGCGGAAGGAAGAAGGCAAGCGGGCCCAGCTGGCGCAGGTGGGCGTCCAGGAACTTCGGCGAGCGCGCGGCGAGCAGGGAAGGCCCGAGAATGCCGGCCGAAAGACTGGCCAGCAGACCCCAGCCGAGACCTCCGCGCAGCGACGCGGGAATCCAGGTCGCGGGTGGCGGCGTGAGGAGCGCGGCCCACGGCGTCGTCACGACGACGAACACGGTCGCCAGCCAGAGCCAGGCGATCGTCTTCCGGTAACTCCCAATGCGGGTGGCCGCGGACGGAAGCGCCTTGAGCCGCGCCGTCTCACGCCGGTCCCACAGCGGAAAGCCGACGAGAAGGAAGAGCACGAATGCCGCGTGAAGAATGGGAATCATGGTCGGTCCTTGTCGCCGGGGTCGGATTTTCGGGGCGGCGCGACGCGCGACCCGGACCCCGCGAGCGCCCGACCGACCTGCCTCATCGCGGGTTTGGACATTCGCCGCTCATCGCCCCGGTGTAAACTTACCGCAGGAACGCGGCGCAGCACCCGGAACCTCGGAGATTCGTGGCATGACTCCCGTCCGCTCCCACCGGGCCCGAAGCGCGGCCGCGGGACCCGCGCTCTTCGCCACGCTGCTTGCGGCCGTGCTCGCCGCCGGCGCGGCGCGCGCACAGTACGCCGACCCCGCGTTCCCCGTAGTGGACGGCGGGGTCTACACGAGCGCGCTCTCGGGCGACACGCTCTTCCTCGGGGGCGCGTTCCAGCACGTCGGGCCCAACACCGGCTCGTTCGCGTGCACCGACGCCGTCACCGGCGTGGCGATTCCGTTCGCGCGCATCGACGGCACCGTGTACGCGATCGCGGCGGACGCGCAGGGCGGCTGGTTCGTCGGCGGCGCGTTCGCGAGCGTCTCGGGGGTGCCGCGGGCGAACCTCGCCCGCATCCGCGGCGACGGCTCGCTGGATCCCTTCTGGAACCCCGGTGCGGACGGCACGGTCTTCTCCATCGCGCCTGCTTCCGGCTATGTCTTCGTCGGTGGTGCGTTCCTCAACGCCGGCGGCCAGTCCCGCCGGCACGTGGCGCAGCTGAACCGCACCTCCGGCGAGGCGCTCGCGTGGGACGCCGACGCGGACAGCGTCGTCCTGACGCTGGCGCTCGACTCCGGCACCTTGTGGATGGGCGGGCGCTTCGAGCAGGTCGGCGGACAGCAGCGGATCAAGATGGCGGCGGTCCACTCCGGAACCGGCGCGCCGCTCGCGTGGAGCACGACGATCTCCTCGCCGGGGGGCGGGTGGCCGAGCGTGAGCGCGATCGCGGTGGACGGCCCGACCGTCTACGTCGGCGGGCGGTTCACGAGCATCGGCGGCCGGACGATTCAGAACCTCGCCGCGCTCGATGCCGCGAGCGGCCTCGCGAACTCGTGGGACCCGCTCGCGGGGGCCTACGGGACCGTGAACACGATCGTTCCGCGCGGCGCGACCGTGCTGCTGGGCGGCGGTTTCGCGACCGCGGGCGGCCAGCCGCGTGCGAACCTCGCGGAAGTCTCGGCCTCGACGGCGCTCGCGACGGCCTGGAACCCGGACCCGGACGGCGGCGTCCGCGCGATGCTCGCGGGGAACGGCCGCCTGCTCGTCGGCGGCGATTTCAAACACGTGGGCGGGCAGCCACGCGCGAATCTCGCCGCGATCGACCTCGCCACCGGCGCGGCGACCGCGTGGAATCCGGGCGCCTACGGCACGGTCCTGGCGATCGGCGCTCCCGGGCTCGGGACCGATACGAGTCGCGTCGTCGTGGGCGGCGCGCGCTTGAGCATGGGCATGGTCGCGCGTTCCAACCTCGCCGCGATCGATCTGGCGAGCGGGCAACCGACCGGCTGGGACCCGAACGCGGACGGCTTCGTGCGCTCGATGTCGCTCGCGGGCTCGACGCTCTACCTGAGCGGCGCCTTCACTCAGGTGGGCGGCCAGCCGAGGACGGGCCTCGCGGCCGTGGATGTCGCGAGCGGGATTCCGACCGGCTGGAACCCGGCGGCGCCGAACGGTCAGGTCCAGTGCGTCCTCGCCCACGGCAACACGGTCTACGCGGGCGGCGGTTTCACCGCGATCGGACCCTCGACGCGCATGCACCTGGCGGCGTTCGATGCCTTCGCCGGCGCGCTCTCCGGCTGGAATCCCGCGGCGGACAACTGGGTCAACGTCGTCGCGGCGAGAGAAGGACGCGTGTTTGCGGGCGGGCTCTTCCAGTCCCTTGCCGGCTCCCCGCGTGCGTACGTGGGCTCGGTGGACTCCGCGAGCGCCCTGCCGCTGCCGTGGGCGGCCGGCGCGAGCAATGTCGTGGACGTCCTCGTGCCCGACGACCAGGACCGTGTCTATGTCGGCGGCTGGTTCACGCAGCTGGGCGGCCTACCGCGCGGCGGGATCGCGCGCGTCGCGGCGGCGACCGGAACGCCGGATGGCTGGAACCCCGGAGCGGACGCGCCCGTCGAGGCGATCGTGCCCGTCGGATCCTCCGTCTACGCCGGCGGCTTCTTCACCACGATCGGCGGCGGTACCGCGACGCGCGTGGCCGTGCTCGACGCCGCGAGCGGCGCGAGCGTTCCATGGGACCCGCGACTCCAGTCCCCGCCGTCCACGCTGCAGGTCGCGGACGGCGTGGTCTACGCCGGCGGCAACCTCTTCGGTGCGGGTGCGCTGCCGCTGCGCGGGCTCGTGAAACTCTTCCCCGCCGACGTCACCGCGCCCGCCGTGCAGGTGATTTCGCCGAACGGCGGCGAGTACCTCTGGGAGAACGGCGAGCCGTGGCACGTCACGTGGACGGTCGCCGACGACCAGCGCGCGCCATGGGTGGACCTCCAATCCTCCGTGGGCAGTCCGAGCGGGCCCTGGTGGCCGGTTGCGACGGCCCTGCCGAACACGGGCGTCTTCGACTGGCTCCCGCCTTACATCCTCGTCGCCCCGGCCGGTGCCGCGCGCGGCGCGACCATCAACCAGACCTGGCTGCGGATCGTCGCGCGCGACCTCGCCGGCAACGTCGGAAGCGACGAGAGCGACGGCCCGTTCTTCGCGCTGGGCACCGGAGACGTACCGGTGGATCGCCCGCAGCTGCTGCTCTCGGTCCCTTCGAGTCCGCTGCGCGGCGGCGGTCACGTGCTCTTTCACCTGTCCGAGCCGTCCCGGGTGCGCGTGAGCCTTTTCGACCTCGCCGGCCGGGAGTCCGCCCGCCTGGCGGACGGAAGCTATGACGCTGGCTGGCAGTCGCTTGCCGTGCCGGCCTGGCTCGCGCCAGGGGTCTATGTGGCGCGCGCCAGAGTCGGCGAGCGGGTGCTGTCGAGGAAGTTCGCGATCCTCGACTGAGCAGCGATTCGAAGGCCTGTTTGCCCGCGCCCCGCCGCGAAGTTAGGCTATCTCAACTTTGTTGAGGCCAAGATCCGGAGCGGGATTCGCGAGCGGTCGCCGCGCGTCACGATCGGACGGTCTCCGCGGCCGCGGCTGAACGCACATTGAGGAAACCCACGTGGACATCTGGAAGCGATTCGGCGAGAAGGAAGTCAGTCACTCGATGGCGCACTACCTTCAGGCGGTCGCATCGCTCAAGGCCGACAAGGGTCACGCGCGCGTCGTGGACATCGCCGACCAGCTCGGCGTCTCCAAGAGCGGCGTCACTTCGATGCTGCGCTCGCTCCAGTCCCGCGGCCTCGTGACGCACGAGCGCTACGGCGCCGTCGAACTGACGCCCGCGGGCAGGCGCCTGGCGGTGCGCACGGAATCGAGCCGTCGCGTGCTGACGATGTTCCTGACCGAAATCCTCGGCGTCCCCGAGGAGGTCGCGAGCGAGGACGCGTGCATGATCGAGCACCTCGTGAGCCCGGAGGTCTCGGTCGAGTTGCTGCGCCTGACCTCGTTCATGCGCTCGCAACACGCGGCCGCGAAGGATTTCCGCGAGGCCTACAAGGCCAGCCCGCGTTCGTGCGCCGAACACGATCCGGGCGCGTGCGACCTGTGCGGCTCGACCTGCCTGCGCGAGTCGCTGGTCAGCGAGATCGGCGAAGGCGGGAAGACGGCATGAGCGCCAACGCGAACGGCCCCGGGCGGGACGAACGTCCGCTCGCCCGGCTCGCCCCCGGCGAGGATGGCCGCATCGAGCGCATTGACGCCGAGCCGGCGATCACCCGCCGGCTGATGGAGCTGGGCCTCGTGCCCGGCTCCGAAGTCCGCATGGTGCGCACCGCACCGCTCGGCGATCCGATCGAGGTGGCCGTGCGCGGACTGCGCCTGTCGCTGCGGCGTTCCGAAGCGGAGTGCATCCATGTCGCGCTCCGCTGACCTCGCGCCCGGCGCGCCGCTGACGATCGCGCCCGCGCGCGCGACGCGCGCGCACGACACGGCGACCGGGCCCCGCCGCATCGCGATCCTCGGCAATCCCAACGCCGGCAAGTCCACGCTCTTCAACGCGCTCACCGGCCTGCGCCAGAAGGTGGGCAACTATCCGGGCGTGACGGTCGAGAAGAAGACCGGCACCTGCGAGCTGCCCTCCGGAGCGCGCGCGGAGCTGATCGACCTGCCGGGCAGCTACAGCCTGCATCCGGCCTCGCCCGACGAGCGCATCGTTCGCGACGTCCTGCTCGGCCTGCAGAGCGACACGCCGCCGCCCGACCTGATCGTGTTCGTGGTGGACGCGACCAATCTCGACCGCCACCTCAATCTGGCACTGCAGGTCATCGAGCTGGGCCGGCCGGTCGTGCTGGCGCTGAACATGATGGACTCGGCGCGCGGACAGGGCCTGGAGATCGACCTCGCCGCGCTCGAGCGCCAGTTCGGCACGCCGGTGGTCGGCATCTCGGCCGTCAAGGGCGAGGGGCTCGGCTACCTGCGCCGGCTCATGGAGCGCGAGATCGAGCCGAGCACGCGGCGCTTTCGCGAGCGGCCGGCCTACCTGCAGCGCGTGCTCGACCGGCTCGAGGCGCGGCTGCCGCGGCACCCGCGGCTGCCCGATCGGGCCCGCCACGATTTCGCGCTCGCCCTGCTGCTCGACGACGGCGAGGACGACGCGCTCGCGCGCGTGACCGAGCCGGACGTGCTCGAGGACGCGCACACGCTCGCGCGCCGGCTCGACCAGCTCTCGCCGGGCTGGCGCTCGGACGACGTCCAGGGCCGCTTCGTGGCGATCCGCGAGGCCCTGGCCGCCGCGGTCACCACACGCGGCGAGCGTCGCGACCGGCGCCGCGACTCGATCGACCGCGTGCTCACGCACCGCGTCCTGGGTCCGGTGCTGTTCGTGGTGCTCATGGGCGCCGTGTTCCAGTCGGTGTTCGCCTGGGCGATTCCGGCGATGGACCTGATTGACGCGGCGGTCCGCGGGCTCGGCAACTCGCTCGAGACGCTGATGCCGCCGGGGCCGCTTCGCTCGCTGATCGTGGACGGCATCGTGGCGGGCGTCGGCACGACGCTCACCTTCGTGCCGCAGATCGCCATCCTGTTCTTCTTCCTCGGCGTGCTCGAGGACACCGGCTACATGGCGCGGGCGGCGTTCATCATGGATCGCGTCATGAGCCGCGTCGGCCTGTCGGGCCGCGCCTTCATTCCGCTGCTGTCGTCGTTCGCCTGCGCGATTCCCGGCATCATGGCGACCCGCACCATCGGCAACCGTCGCGACCGCATCACCACCATCATCATCGCGCCGTTCATGTCGTGCAGCGCCCGGCTGCCGGTCTACGCGCTGCTCATCGGCGCGTTCATTCCGAACCTCTGGATCGGGCCCTTGACCCTGCCCGGGCTTGTGCTGTTCTCGATGTACATGCTCGGCATCGTCGCGGCGATCGTGGTCGCGGCCCTGCTCAAGCGCACCGTGCTGCGCGGTGGTCGGCCGCTGTACGTGATGGAGCTGCCGCCCTACCGGATGCCCTCCTGGAGATCGATCCTGATCTCCGTTCGTGAGCGCTCGTGGCTGTTCGTCAAGAACGCCGGCACCGTGATCCTCGCGATCACCATCGTGCTGTGGTTTCTCGCCTCCTACCCCCGCGGCGGCCCCGAGGTGAAGGCGCTCGAAGCGCAGCGCGCGGCCGTCACCGCCAGCGGAGACGCCGCGGCGGCCCGGCAGCTCGACGCGCACATCGCCGGGGTGTCGCTCGAGCACTCGTTCGCCGGCCGCGTCGGCCGTTTCCTCGAGCCGGCGATCGCGCCGCTCGGCTTCGACTGGCGGATCGGCGTCGGGCTGGTGACGTCGTTCGCCGCGCGCGAGGTCATGGTTTCGACGCTGGCGACCGTCTTCAACCTCGGCAACGGCGGCGACCAGGTGGTCCCGCTGCGCGACAGCCTGCGCGAGGCGACCGATCCGCACACGGGCCGCCGGGCGTACACTCCGCTCGTGGCGGTCAGCCTGATGGTGTTCTTCGTCCTCGCGTGCCAGTGCATGTCCACGGTCGCGGTGGTCCGGCGCGAGACGAACTCGTGGCGCTGGCCGCTGTTCATGCTGTTCATGATGAACGCGCTCGCCTGGATCGCGTCGTTCGTCGTCTACCAGGGTGGCCGAGCATTGGGGTTGGGATCATGAGCAACGAAACGCTGCAGAACATCGCCGTCGCGGTCCTCGTTCTCGGAGCCGCGGTCTTCCTCGTCTGGAAGCGCGTTCACCGCAAGGCGCGTCCGAGCCCGCTGTGCGGCGACTGCCCGGCGTGCGCGACGGCGGAGAAACAGAAGTCCGACTGGGGCCTGATCGGAGGCCTCCGCGCGCCGCGGCCGAAACCCGGCGCGGCGACACGCCGGGGCTGAGCCATGGGACCCGCGGCGGCGGGCGCTCCCGAGTGAGGAAGCGATGAGCCAGAAGATTCCGAAGTTCTTCGAGGACTTCCGCGCCGCGTACCCCGACGTCGCGGCGAAGTACAACGCCCTGAGCGAGGCCGCGAAGAAGGCCGGCCCGCTCGACGAGCGGACGGCGGAGCTGGTCAAGCTCGGCATCGCGATGGGTGCGGGAGCCGAGGGCGCCGCGCATTCCCACGCCCGCCGCGCGCGGGCGGCGGGCGCGACCGACCAGCAACTCGAGCACGTCGCGCTGCTCGCGATCACGACGCTCGGCTTTCCGCGCGCCATGACCGGCCTCGCCTGGGTGCGCGACGTGACGAAGCCCAGGGCCTGAGGCCCGGAGGCCGCCGGCCGCATGTCCGCACAGCCGATTCGCAAGATCGCCATCAGCACCGGCGGCGGCGACGCGCCGGGGCTGAACGCGGTGATTCGCGCCGTCACCGTATCGGCGCTCAAGCGCGGCTGGGAGGTCTGGGGCATCCGCGACGGCTACAACGGCCTGCTCGATCCGGAGGCGTTCCCCGACGGCGGCCTCGTGCGGCTCACGCGCCAGCGCGTCTCGGGCATCATGCACCAGGGCGGCACGACGCTCGGCACGACCAACCGCGGCAACCCGCTGTCCTTCCCGGTGCGTAACCCCGACGGCTCGTGGAGCGAGGTGGACCGCTGCGCGGAACTGATCGGCAAGTTCCGGGCCGCCGGGTTCGACGCGCTCGTCACGGTCGGCGGCGACGGCTCGCTGGCGATCGGCCACCGCCTCGCCGGCCTCGGGCTGCGGGTCGTCGGTGTTCCCAAGACGATTGACAACGATCTCGACCGCACGTTCATGACCTTCGGCTTCGACTCGGCGGTTTCGTTCGCGACCGAGTGCCTCGATCGGCTGCACGCCACGGCGACCTCGCATCGCCGGATCATGGTCGTCGAGGTCATGGGCCGCTACGCCGGCTGGATCGCGCTGCACGCCGGCATCGCCGGCAACGCGCACGCCATCCTCATTCCCGAGATCGCGTACGACATCGAGAAGGTCGCGCAGGCCGTGCGCGATCGCGAACAGAACGGCAACGAGTACGCGCTCGTCGTGGTCGCCGAGGGAGCGAAACCGGTCGGGGGCGCGGTGTCGGTGCGCGACAAGGCCGTCGGCCAGGCCGAACGCCTGGGCGGCGTCGGCGAGAAGGTCGCGGCCCGGCTGCAGGAGCTGACCGGGCGCGAATCGCGCACCGTCGTGCTCGGGCACCTGCTGCGCGGCGGATCGCCGACTTCGTTCGACCGGCTGGTGGCGCTGCGCTTCGGCACGGCGGCGGTGCGCGCGCTCGAAGCCGGCCTGTCGTCGGTGATGGTTTCGCTCGCGCCGCCGACGGTGCGCTACGAACCGCTCGAGGCGGTGATCCGCCGCATGAAGGTCGTCCCGCTCGATTGCGACACGATGCAGGCCGCGCGCGACCTGGGCATACGCTTCGGCGACTGACGCCGCCGCGAATGCCGGCTGCCGGGCCGGTCGGTCGCCGACGCCCGCCCGGCACGAAAGCACGCCCGCGCCGGCGCGGCCGCCGGTCCCGCCCCCGCGCGACGTTGCGATTTGCATGGGCGCAAGGTTGCCCGTGACCTGAGGCCGCCCGGCGCGATACGCTTCCGGCGCCTCTTGCGGGCGACCGCGGGGCGGAACGAACCTTGCGCTCCGTTACCGGTGCCGAGGCTCCGGCACCCGCGGCAGGTACGGGAGTCCGCTTCGTCCGACCGGCACCGCGACCCGATCTTCACGACCCGAACGTCCTGAGTCCGCCACCATGATCCGACCACTCGCTCTCGTCGCTCTCGGACTGCTGATCGGCGTCCCGCTCCTCGCCTCCCCCGCTTCCGCACGCACGTGGCGCGCGGGCGGCGTTCGCTCGAGCGGCGAGCCGGTCGTTCCCCGCACCTTCACCTTCAGCTCCCTGCCGCAGCGGCTTCCCGGCGAGGGCTTCGTGCGCAACGTCCCGCGACCGCGCGGCCTCGACCCCGGGCACGACCGCGAGCTGGAACGGCTCAAGAGCGCCCCCCCGCTCATCCTCCCGGAAGACCTGCGGACGTTCACGCTCGACCGCAACGCCGGCGTCGCGGGCCTGCGCGCCCGCCCGGGCGCCGAGCCGCTCGCGCCGGTCGCGGGCAACGGCTTCGAGGGAATCTCGCAGGCGGGCTACATCCCCGGCGAGCCCACCGTCGGAGCGGGGCCACTCAACGTCTTCACGCTCGGCAACGTCAGCGTGACGGTCACCAACAAGGACGGCTCGAACCGCGTCGAGACGCTGGGCACGACCTTCTTCGGCGTCACCCCCGGCGAGGGATCGATCTCGGACGGACAGTGCTACTACGACGCGGTGAACGGGCGGTTCGTGGCTCTGGCGTTCACGCTCGGCTCGAACTGGTCCAACTTCTATCTCGCGATCAGCAAGACGAACGACGCGCGCGGACAGTGGTGGCTCTACAAGTTCGACATGACGAAGGACGGCACGACGCAGACCGGCAACTGGGCCGACTACCATTCGCTCGGCGTGAGCGGCGACAAGATCGCGATGACCGCGCAGATGTTCGCGTTCGTCGGCGGCGCCTACCAGTACCAGAAGATCCGCGTCCTCGACCGCGCCGCCGCCTACGCGGGCCAGACACTGTCGTACGTGGACTTCGCGAACTTCGCTCCGCCTCCGGGCGGTGACGAGAACGACCTGTTCGTCACCAAGGCGGCGCGCAACCTCACCCCCGGCGACAACACGCTCCACCTGCTGTGCATCCGCGTGCTGGGCGGCAGCAACGTCACCTACCGCACGATCACCGGCTCGCCCGCGGCGCCGACGCTCTCGGCGGGCGAGCGCGTGCCCGTCAGCCCGTACTCGCCGGCGCCGCCGGCGGAGCAGAAGGGCACCACCGCGCTCGTGCCGACCAACGACTGCCGTCCGGGTGACTTCTACGTTCGCAACGGCGTCCTGACCTGCGCGTGGAGCACCGGCATCACGCTCGGCGGGTTCGTGGGCGCGCTGCGGCTCTTCCAGCTCCGCACCGGCGACCGCGCGGTGCTCACCGACGAGACCTACGCGGCGAGCGGCATGCACCTTTACTTCCCGGCCGTGACGGTGGACTCCGTGGGAACGGTCTTCCTCGGCTACGACCGCTCGAGCGGGAACGAATACCCTTCCTCGTACGCGACCGGACGGCGCCGCACCGACGCGACCCTGCAGCCGAGCGTGCTGCTGCGTTCTGGCCTCGCCCCGAACCTGACCACGCGCTGGGGCGACTACACGGGCATGGACCTGGACGCGACGCTCACCGGACCCGGGGCCGCGGTCGCCTGGTACGCCGGCCAGTACACGCGCGGCACGAACCTGTTCGGAACCTGGATCAACCGGCTGACCTTCCACTACGGGCAGGTGGCGGGCTTCGTGCACGACGACTGCGACGGCGACACGCTCACTTCCGGCGACCGCACGCCCCTCGCGGGCGCGGTGCTGACGCTCAAGCAGGGATCGGCCACGGTCGCGACGACCACGACCGGCGCCGGCGGCGCCTACAACTTCGGCTGGCTCGAGTCGGGCACCTACGACGTGTTCGTGACTCCGCCCGCGGGCGGCGCGGCGGTGAGCGCGATCGCGGGCAGCGGCGGAAACTCGCAGCAGCGGATCGCCGACGACGACCTGCGCGTGGACCTGGCGAACACGCAGACGTCGGCGGGCAACGTCTTCCTCGTCAGCGCGCCGCACGACGCTCCCATCACGACCGCGCTCACGCCCAACGGCCGCCTCGCCGGCTCGGGCGCGTTCACGCTCACGGTGAACGGCGCCGGCTTCACGAAGTGCTCGCTCGTGCGCTGGGACGGCGCCGACCGTCCGACCACCTGGGTCTCGGCCTCGCAGCTCACCGCCTCGATCCCGGGATCGGACGTCGCGGCCGCGGGCACCCACGCGGTCACGGTCTTCACCGGATCGCCGGCGGGCGGAACCTCGAACCCGCAGGTCTTCACCACCAGCGGCGCCGCCGACACGCAGGCGCCGACCGTCACGCTCACCTCACCCGTGGGCGGCGAGAGCTGGGCCATCGGTTCGTCGCACAACGTCACCTGGAGCGCGGGCGACGACATCGGCGTCACGGCGGTGGACATCGCCTGGTCGGTCAACGGCGGCGCGACGTTCCCCGATTCGATCGCCACCGGCGTGCCCAACACGGGCTCGTACGCGTGGACCGTTTCCGGCCTTCCGAGCGCCAGCGCGCGTGTCCGCGTCGTGGCGCACGACGGCGGCGGCAATCTCGGCGCCGACTCGAGCCAGGCGAACTTCACGATCGCGGGCTGGACCGTGACGGCGAGTGCCGGCGTCAACGGTGCGATCAGTCCCGCGGGAACGATCGGGGTGGGCGACGGCGCGACGCCGTCCTACGCGATCGTGCCCGACGCCGGCTCCATGGTCGCCGACGTGCTCGTCAACGGCGGCTCGGTCGGCGCGGTGACGAACTTCGCGTTCCCGCCCGTGCACGCGAACCAGACGATCGCCGCGACGTTCGCGCCCGCGACCTACCCGCTGAACATCACCTACTCGGGATCCGGCACGGTGGCGCGCGCGCCCGACCTGGCCGCCTACCCGGCCGGGAGTTCGGTGACGCTCACCGCGACGCCCGCGGTGGGCTGGTCGTTCGACGGCTGGACCGGCGACTTCGTCTCGACGCAGAACCCGGTCGGTGTCGAGGTGGACGGCCCCACCGACATCACCGCGGTGTTTTCGGAGCGCGTCTACACCTGGAACCAGACGGGCGCCGGCGACTGGACGGTCGCGACGAACTGGACTCCACCGCGCACCGATCCGTCGGCCAACGACATGCTCGTGTTCTCCGGCGGCGATTCCGTCCTGGTCACCAGCGTGCCGACCCAGACCATCGGCCGGCTGCAGATCACGAACAACTCCACCGTCGCGCTGCGCTGCGGCACGGTCACGGCGCTCACGATCTCCGGCCGCGCCGGCCCCGACCTCGACATCCCGGCGGGCTCGCGCCTGGTGCTCGACGGCAGCAGCGAGCTGAGCCTGATGCTGGGCGCGGCCGCGACCGGCATCGTCGGCGGCAGCATCCGCGTCTGGAACGCCTCGCACCGCATTCTCGCGGCGTCGCCGGGCGCGCTGGTGTTCACCGGCGGCGCGAGCGTGACCATCGGCACGGCGTTCACCGGCAGCCTGTTCGGCACCGGCGCCTCGGGCAGCAGCGTCAACTCGGTGCTGTTCCAGAACGGCTCGCTGTTCGCGCAGGCCTCGGGCGCCAATCCGTTCGGCGTGAGTCCGCCGAACTCGGTCGTGATCTTCCAGGGCGGCAGCCGCTACCGCGTGGACGGCCCGCTCACGCTGGCGATGACCGGCCGCACCTACGCGGACTTCGAATACAACTACAGCGGCGCCACGAACGTCACCGGAACGCTGGCGTTCAACCTGGACAGCCTGATCGTCTCGAAGGGCACGCTGAACCTGAACCTCGCCGGCGGCGGTTCGATCCGGGGCGGAATCCGCGTCAACGCCGGGGCGGCGCTCAACGTCAGTCCCGCCTCGGGCACGCCGACGGTCGTGCTCGCGGGCGCGGCGCCGCAGACGGTCAACGTCCTCGGCTCGTTCGGCAACACGCCCAACGCGACCCTCGCGGTCAACAATTCCAGCGGCGTGAACCTGCTCACCGACTGGACGGTCGCGGGGCCGCTGGCGTTCGCCGCCGGCGTGCTCGACGCCGGTGCGACGACGATGGCGATCTCGAACACCGGCAGCGTGACGGGCGCCGGCGCGGGTACCGGCTGGGTCGCGGGCCGGTTGCGCCGCCAGTTCCCGGCGGGCAGCGCGACGCGCGTGTACGACGTCGGCGACGCCACCACCTACGCGCCCGTCAGCGTCTCGGTGACCGGCGCCGCGGGTCCATTCGGTCTCGTCGCCCGCAGCGTGGGCGGCGAGCACCCGGAGATCGGCGGTTCGGGCCTCGATCCCGCCGCGGACGCGAACCGCTGGTGGTCCCTGGTGCCCGACGGCTCACCGTCGTTCGCTGCGGGCGACGCGACGTTCTCCTTCGCCGCTTCCGACCTCGACGCGGGCGCCGTGCCGGCCCAGTTCGAGGTCCGTCGTTGGAGCGGGCTCGCGTGGGACGCCCCCGCGACCGGAACGCGCACCGCGACGAGCACGCAGGCCACCGGGCTCGGCTCGTTCGGCGAGTTCGCGGTCGGCGGGATCGCCTCGACCGACGTCGTCGCCCCCGTCGTCTCGGTGACGTCCCCGAACGGCGGCGAGGTGCTGATCGCGGGCGCGAACACGAACCTCGCATGGAACGCGTCCGACAACGTCGGCGTCACGGCCGTGGACCTGCTGCTGTCGCGCGCGGGAGCGGACGGTCCGTTCGACCCGATCGCGAGCGGAATCCCCAACACGGGCTCGTACGCCTGGTCGGCGACGACGCCGTACACCTCGACGGCGCTGCTGCGCGTCGTCGCCCACGATGCGGCCGGCAACTCGGCCGCCGACACGAGCGACGCGGTGTTCGCGATCCTCGCGACGACCGG
Source organism: Candidatus Eisenbacteria bacterium (assembly GCA_020847735.1). Taxonomy (NCBI): domain Bacteria; phylum Candidatus Eiseniibacteriota; species Candidatus Eiseniibacteriota bacterium. The sequence goes on along the minus strand of JADLBL010000023.1, from coordinate 174,633 downwards.
AGTGGATCGCGGCCCCGCGACGGCGTTCGCCCTCGCGCCGGCGTATCCGAACCCGATGCGCGCGGGCGGAACGTTCGCGTTCGCCCTGCCCGAGCCGGCGCACGTGCGCCTGAGCGTCCTCGACGTGCAGGGTCGCGAGGTGCTGGTGCTGGCCGACGAGGACCGCGCCTCCGGCTGGCACTCGCTCGCCTGGCGCAACGGCGGACGCGCGACGCTCGGCGCGGGGCTCTACTTCGTGCGCATGAGCGCCGGCGGGCGCACGTTCACCCGGCGCTTCGTGCTCGCCCGTTAGCGCGGCGCGTCAGCGCCGTACCGTTTCGCAGAGCACGGACTGGCGGTCGTTGAAGACGACCCGCACGGGCTTCGCCGGTACGGGCGGCATCTCGAACTCGGTCACGGGCCCGCGGACCCAGACCCGCTGGCGCACGAACCTGCCGTCGCGGTAGTCGGCGCGCACGAACACCGGGAAGCGGAACGACGCGGGCACGCCACGCCGCTCGATGCGGCCGGCGACCCTCCACGCCCCGCCCGCGGGTTCCGCCTTCCAGGTGAACCGGCAGACGGGCACGTCGGTCCCGTAAACCCACTGGTCGAAGAACCAGCCCATGTCCTCTCCGACCGCACGTTCGACGGCGTCGCGGAAGTCCCGGGTCGTGGCCCTGCGCCCCGCGAAGCGCGTGTAGAAATCCTTCAGCATGCCGGCGAAGCGCCGGTCGTCGAGGTCGGTCGCGTCGTACAGATAGTTCCGCAGCATGTGCAGGACCCACGCGCCCTTCTGGTAGACGACGAGGCGGTAGTCCTCGGGGGTCGCGCTGGTGTACGTGCGCGTGCCCAGCCAGACGGGGCCCGCCTCGACGCCCCTGCCGAGCACGTAGCGGCGGTTCGACAGCAACTGGTCCCGCCAGGTCGCGAGAATCGCGTCGTAGTCCTTCGCGTCGTGCCGGACTTCCTGCAGGTACCAGAGGCTGCAGAAGTTGGCGAAGCCCTCGCGCAGCCAGGCGTCGTGGTAGGTCGCCGGCGCGAGCGCCAGACCGAACCACTGGTGCGACACCTCGTGAGCACGCACGACCTCGGGCGAGAACTCCGCCCCGGGCGGACGGGGCGCGCCACGGCGCATCATGTGCACGAGTCCCGGGTAGCTCTCGTAACGATCCAGCGGCGTCTCCACGGCGTTGAACTCCGGCGCGAGCGGCGGACCGAACTGGCGCTGGAAGAACCTGAACGCGAGCGCGACGTCGAAGGCGACCTGCCCGTCGTAATCCTTCGCCTCCGCCAGCGCCGGCAGCGTCTCGGTCCGCACCTGGCCGGCTCCCTCGACGTGGCGCAGCCACACCGTGAGGGGCGGCAACGAATCGTCCACCACCTTCGTGCCGCGCAGGAAGTTCACGTCGAAGGAAGCCCACGGAACCGGCAGGCGCAGGCGCCAGGTGGTGTGCAGCGTCGTGCCGTCGTCCCGCAGCGACGTGCGCTCGCCCGCCGAGATCAGCTGGATCTCGCGCGGCGAGTGGTACGTCAGGTCCCAGGTCGCGTCCGCCCCGTACCAGGGGCGCGGGTACCAGGAGCTCGAGAAGCGCGGAATCGCCCAGTCCGACTCGCGCTCGAACAGCCGTCCGTGGTAGCGCACCCGCAGAGTCGCGATGGAATCGGCCGCGATCGCGCGGTCGAGTCGGACCCAGACCATCGGGTTGCCGTCCTCCTCGAAGAACCGCTGCGTCCGGCCGGCGAGCGTGACCTCGTCCACGGTCAGCGGCTCGGGCAACTCGAGCCCGATCCAGGCGCGCGGCCGGTCGTGCGCGAGCAGGTCGAGGTCCGCGATCACGTCGCACCGCAGGTCGGTGGCGACCGTCACGTCCATCGCGTAGTGAACGGCTTCGTACGCCGGTCGCCGGTCGCGGCGCGTCGTGTCGGGGTCGCCCCGCGAGGGGAACGAGCTGACGAGCTCGGTGTTGTAGCGGCGCACCAGCGGACCCGCGCGGTCGCCGACCGGGCGCCGCTCGAGCACCACGCGCTCGGTGTAGTCGGGCACGAGCGAGAAGATCAGCGGGTCCTCGTTGCGCCGGTCGGTCATCAGCGCCCAGAAGAGACCGTTGTCGGCGCCATCGAGCAGCATCTGCGTCACCGGCAGCGGACGCGCGTACTCGAGCTTCGCCACCGTCAGGTAGGGAAACGCGGCCAGCCAGGCGCGGCGCAGCAGGCCGAGCGTGTCGGTCCGCAGGCGCAGCGCCGGAGCGAGTTCGGCCATCGTCGTGTCGGCGACGATCAGCACCAGCCGCTCGAACGAGCGGCGCACCAGCGTGTCCCCGTAAAAGCGCCGCAGCTGCTGGCGCTCGCCCTCGGGCCCGGGAGCGAAGCGGAACGAGCCCCGGCCGGTGAACACGGCCGCGACGTCGCGCCCGCCGAACGGCTCCGCCAGCGCGAGGCGGCCCTCCTCGAGCACGAGCGTGCCCGCGTCGCGCTCGATGCGCAGGTCGTGCACGTCCGCGATCCTGAGCGAGTCGGGGGACCATCGCGTGAACGCGCTCCAGAACCCGTCCCAGTCCGCGAACGGACTCGCCGCCCCGGCGGGCGCGGCGACCGCGAACCCGAACAGGACCGCCAGCGCGAGCGCCGTCCGCACGACCGGCCCGTTCCCGGCTACTTCGCCATCTCGCAGAGCACCGCGTCGAGGTCGTTGAACACGACGCCGGCCGGCTTTTGCGGCGACAGCGGAAGTTCGAACTCCGTGACGGGCCCGCGCACCCACACGCGCTGCCGCGAGTACCGCCCGTCGGCGAAGTCCACGCGCAGGAACACCGGATAGCGGAACGACTCGGGAACCCCGGTCTGCTCGATGCGGCCGGTCACCTTCCAGCGGTCGCCGGCCGGCTCGACCTTCCAGGCGAAGCGGCAGACCGGAACGTCGGCGCCGTAGACCCACTGCTCGAAGAACCAGCCCATGTCCTCGCCGGTCGCGCGCTCGACGGCGGCGCGGAAGTCCTCGGTGAACGCGCGCCGGCCGCGGAAGCGCGTGTAGAAGTCCCGCAGCATCCCGCGGAAGCGCGTCTCGCCGGGATCGGAGTCCTCGAGCAGGTAGTTGCGCAGCATGTGCAGCACCCACGCGCCCTTCGCATAGACGACCAGGCGGTAGTCCTCGGGTGTCGCGCTCGTGACCGAGCGGGTGCCGAGCCAGACCGGACCCGCCTTCTGCCCGCGGCCGAAGGCGAAGCGGCGGTTGGAAACGAGCTGGTCGCGCCACGACTCGAGCACCTTGAAATAGTTGCGGGCGTCCTTCCGCGACGCCTGCAGGTACCAGATGCTGCAGAAGTCGGCGAAGCCCTCCGACAGCCAGGCGTCGTGATAGGTCGCGTGATCCATGCCGAGCCCGAACCACTGGTGCGACACCTCGTGGGCGCGGAAGACGTCCGGCGTGTTTTCCGGTCCCGGCAGCATCTTGTCCTCGCGCATCATCAGGTGCACGAGCCCGGGGTAGGCCACGTACACCCACAGCGGCGTCTCGACGGCGTTGAACGAGGCCGCGAGCGGCGGACCGAGCTGCTCCTCGAAGAACTGGAAGGCGTGCGCGACGTCGAGCGCGGTTCGACGGTCGTGGTCCTTCGACCCGCGCAACCCGGCCAGCGTCGCGTCCTCGACCTGGCCGGCGCGTTCCACATGACGCAGCCACACGGTCAGCGGCGGCAGCGAGTCGCTCACGACGCGGATGCCGCGCAGGAAGCTCACGTCGAACGAGGCGGAAGCGGCCGGATGGCGCGTCCGCCATGTCGAGTGCCGGATCCCGCGATCCTCGCGGTCGCCCGTCTTTTCGCCGGAGCCGATGACCTGCAGCTCGCGCGGGTGGTGGAACGTCAGGTCCCAGGTCGCGAGCGAGCCGTACCAGGGTTCGGGGTACCAGCTGCTCGGGAAACGGTGATAGATCCAGTCGCCGCGGCGCTCGAACATCAGGCCGTGGTAGCGGACCTTCAGCGTGTCGGCGGCGCCTGGCTCGATCGCCCGGTCGAGGCGGACCCAGACCATCGGGTTCTCGGCCTCCTGGAAGAACGCCTGCTCGCGACCGCCGAGCGAGACGCGATCCAGCTTCAGCTCGGGCGGGAATCGCAGCCCGATCCACGCGCGCGGCCGGCCGTGCGCGAGCAGCGCGATGTCGGCGGTCACGGTGCTGGACAGGTCGCTCGTGAGCGTCACGTCGAGCGCGTAGTGAACCGCTTCGTATCCGGGCTGCAGGTCGCGGCGCAGCGTGTCCGGATCGCCGGCCGCGAAAGCCTGGCTGACCACTTCGGCGTTGTAGCGCCGCAGCAGCCCGGAGCGGTCGTCCTCCGGACGACGTTCGAGCACGACGCGTTCGGTGTAGTCGGGAACGATCGAGAAGAACAGCGGGTCCTCGTCGCGGCGATCGCTGATGTAGGACCAGAAGAGGCCGTTGTCGGCGCCGTCGAGCAGCATCTGCGCGACCGGCAGCGGCCGGGGGTGCTGGAGTCCCCGCACGGTCAGGTTGGGGAACGTGGCCTGCCACGCGCGGTCGAGCTCGCCCAGCGTGTCGGTGCGGAACTGCAGCGCCGGCATCAGCTCCGCGAACGTCGTGTCGGACACGATCAGCGTCAGCCGTCCGAACGGCCGCCGGAGCACCGGCGTCTCGTAGAAGCGCCGGAGCTGTTCGCGTTCGACCTTCGAGCGCGGCGCGAACACGAACGAGCCGCGCCCGACGAACACCGCCGCGACGCGGCGGCCGCCCAGCGGCTTCGCCAGCGCGAGCCGGCCCTCCTCGAGCACGAACGTGCCGGTCTCGCGCTGGAGCATCAGGCTGCGAACGTCGGCGATCTTCGAGGAATCGAGCGACCACGAGGTGAACGCGCCGTGGAACGAGCTCCAGTCCGGGAACGGCGAACCGGCGCGGGCCGGCGGTGCGGCGATCAGGAACAGGAACGCGATCAGCCAGTTCAAGCGACGAAACACGAGGCCTCCGGGCGAACGGGGACGGCGCGCCCAAGGTGCGACCGGAATGCGCCGCCGTCAATCGGCGCATGACCTCCGCGGCGGCTTCGGACACGACCGTCGCGCGATGACCGCGGCGCGGGCGCCGGGCGCCGGTTTGCTAGACTGCGCCCGGCCTTCCTCCCCGCCCGTCACCCGGAGCCCGCATTGCCCCCGATCCGTGACCGCGTCCCGCCGGCGCAGCGCCCGCGGAACACACACACGTGAGACGCTTGCTGCCCGCCGCCCTCGCGGCCCTGCTCGCACTGGTGCTGCTGCCCGGGCTGCGCTCGGTCGGGCCGCTCGACTGGCGCGAGGCGCGCGACGCGCGGGTGGTGGTCGAGTCGGAGACGAGCGGTGAATGGTACGGCCCGGTGTACGCGAACGAGCCGCTGTTCGAGAAGCCGCTCGCCGGCTACGCGCCGGATCTGATCGCGCGCCGCCTGCCGCCCGCCCGGTTCCGCCCGCCGCCCGCCGACGCGGGCGCGTCCCGCCTGGTGCGCGCGGCGCTGGCGGCGGCGCTGGCGCTCGTCGTCGCGGCGATCGGCACGCGCGCGTTCGGTGCGCGCGCGGGCTGGCTCGCGGCCTGCGCGCTGGCGAGCAGCCTCGGCCTGCCGCTCGCGGCCCGCGCCGACGGCGCGCAGCTGCTGGCGACGCTGTGCGGCTGGCTCGGCGCCGGCGGACTGCTGGCGGTCTCGCGCGGCCGCGCACGCGGCACCACGCTGACGCTGCTCGCGTCGTGGTTCGCGCTCGGCGCGGCGGCGGTCAGCGGCGGGCCGCTCTCGGCGCTCTGGCCCGTCGCCGGCGCGGGGCTGTACTTCGCGCTCGTCCGCTCGCGCGCCGGCTGGGGCGCGATCCGCCCCGCCGAGGGCCTGGCCATCGTCGCCGGCATCGCCCTGCCCTGGTACGGCATGATGACGGCGCTCTACGGTGGCGAGTTTCTCCGGCGCGCGTGGTGGTTTCCGTACGCGATCGAACCGCGGGGCGGCTGGCTCGCGGGCCCGCTGGTCGCGCTGTCGTTCACGGCGGTGATCGGCTTCCCGTGGACCGCGCTGCTCGGCGCGGCGCTGAGCGACGCCGCCGGCCGCGTGCGCGCCCGTCACGCCGCGGACCCCGCGGACCTGCGCGAGCCGGGGCACGCCGCGAGCTTCGTGCTCGCGCTCGGCTTCGCGGCCGCGGTGCCGCTCGCGCTCTGGCCGCAGCCGCCGCTGACCGGGGCGCTGCCCGTGCTGCCCGCGATCGCGCTGCTCTCGGGCCGGTTCCTCGACCGGGCGCTCGAGGGCGACGTGGACCGGCGGCACCTGACGCACTCCACCTGGCTGGCGGCGCTGCTCGGCACGATGACGGCCGTGCTCGGCGCGGTGCTCGCACTGCGTCTCGGGGACGCCGGCCACGGTCTGCGTCTTGCGGCGATCGTCGTGCTCGCGGCCTCGTGGGCGCCGCTGCTCGCGAACCTGGCCGGCCGCCGCCGACTCGCGGCGGCGCTGTTCGCGCTGCCCGTCGGGCTCGGCGCGCCGCTGGTGCTCGCGCGGGTGCTGCCGGAGATCGAACCGTGGCTGTCCACGCGGACCGTCGCGCGGGCGATGGCGGCCCGCTCGCCCGGGGACGCTCCGCTCGTGCTCGCGCAGGCGGCGCCGCCGACGCTGCGCCTGCTGCTGGATCGCAACCTCGTGGTCGCGCCGGATGTGACGCGCGGGCACGACACGGCGCCGGGCTTCGCGGCGGCCGATGGCTGGACGTACGTCGCGCTGCGCGACGCGCGCAAGCTCGGGGCGCTGCGGGCGGCCTGGCCGGTCGCGGAGACCCTGGCGCGCACGCCGTCGCTGGTGCTCGTGCGGGTGCGGACCGGGCGGCCGGCCGCCGGAGCGGCGCCGGCCGGAGAGGGGCCGCTCCCGGCCCCGTCCGAAGCGGCCGCGCCGCCAGTTCCGAATTCGTCCGCACCGGCCCGGCGCGCGGTGCTATAACCCGGTCCATGACGCTGGACCCCGAGATCAGCTGGCGCGCCTGGACGACGCGCGACCGCCGCTTCGACGGCGCCGTGTTCATGGGCGTCTCCTCGACCGGCATCTACTGCCGGCCCGTCTGCCCGGCCCGCCTGCCGGCCCGCCGCAACTGCACGTTCTTCGCCAGTGCCGCGGCGGCCGAGGCCGCGGGCTACCGTCCGTGCCTGCGCTGCCGGCCCGAAACGGCGCCGGGCTCGCCCGCCTGGCGCGGCACGTCCGCGCTCGTCCAGCGCGCGCTCCGGCTGATCGAGTCCGGCGCGATGGAGGACGGCTCGGTCGAGACGCTCGCGGAGCGGCTCGGCGTGACGTCGCGCTGGCTGCGCGGGCTGTTCGCCGAGCACGTCGGGGCCTCGCCGCTCGAGGTCGCGCTCACACGCCGCGTGCACTTCGCGCGGCGGCTGCTCGACGAGACCGGGCTTCCGGTCGCCGACGTCGCCGCCGCTTCGGGCTTCGCCAGCGCTCGCCGGCTGCGGGCGGCGTTCGGCCGCACGTTCCGCCGGGCGCCGGCCGATGTCCGGCGCGCGCCGCACGCGGGGCCTCCGGGCTCGCTCGCGCTGCGCCTGCCGGCGCGCGAACCGTTCGAGCCCGAGCCGCTGCTGGCGTTCCTTTCGGCGCGTGCGATCCCGGGTGTCGAGCAGGTCGAGGGCCGGGTGTACCGCCGCACGCTGGCCGCCGGCGACGCCGCGACGACCGTCGAGATCGAGGCCTCGCCGCGCGGGCTGGTGCTGCGCGTCGCCGGCGCCGCGCCCGCGACATTGCCCCGGCTCGTCGCGAAGGCCGCGAGAGTGTTCGATCTCGACGCCGACGCCGCGGCGATCTCCCGGCACCTCGCCCGCGACCCGCTGCTGCGGCGCGCGCTCGCCGGCCGCACGGTGCGCGTGCCGGGCGCGTGGGACGCGTTCGAGCTGGGCGTTCGCGCGCTGCTCGGCCAGCAGGTTTCGGTGGCGGCCGCGCGCACGCTCGCGGGCCGGCTGGTGCGCGCCTGCGGCACGGCGCTGTCCCGGCCGGAGGGCCCGCTCACGCACCGGTTTCCCTCACCGGCGGCGGTGGCGGCCGCGCCGCTCGACTCGCTCGGCCTGACGCGCGCGCGGGCGGCGGCGCTGCGCGGTTTCGCGCGCGCGGTGGCCGGCGGAACGCTCGAGCTGGACGCCTTCACCGGACCCGGCGACGCGCTCGAACGCCTGACCGCCCTGCCGGGCATCGGCGAGTGGACGGCTCAGTACCTGGCCATGCGGGCGCTCGGCGAGCCCGACGCGTTCCCGGCCGGCGACCTCGGCGTGCGCCGGGCGCTCGCCGCCGGCGGGGCCCTGCCCGCGGAACGCCAGGTGCTCGCGCGCGCCGAGGCGTGGCGGCCGTGGCGGGCCTACGCGACGCTGGCGCTGTGGCAGGGCGGGTCGCAAGGCGCCACCGCGAACACCCCATCGAGAAGGGCGAAGCCATGACGCTGTCGGTCTGCACCTTCGCAAGCCCCATCGGGCCGCTGTACGTGGTCGCGAACGATCGGGCCGTCGTCGGGCTCGAGTTCGCCGACGCCCTCGCGCGCCGCGACTCGCTGACGCGCCACCTGGAGCGCCGGCTGGGCCCGCACGCGCGTCGCGAGGCGGCCGACCCGGCCGGCGCCGCGACCCGCCTGGCGCGCTACTTCGCCGGCGAGAAGGACGCGCTCGACGAACAGCCGGTCGGCATTCTCGGCACGGAGTTCCAGGTCCGCGTCTGGTCCGCGCTGCGCCGGATCCCCGCGGGCTCGACCTGGACCTACTCGCAACTGGCCGCGCACCTCGGTCGGCCGGAGGCGCGCCGCGCGGTCGGCGCCGCCAACGGCGCGAACCCGATCGCGCTGTTCGTGCCCTGCCACCGCGTGATCGCCGCGGACCACACGCTGTGGGGATACGGCGGCGGGCTGGAGCGCAAGCGCTGGCTGCTCGCGCACGAAGGCGCGAGCTTCGCCGACCCGCGCGCGCAGGGCGAGCTGACCCTGGGCGGCGCCTGAGGCGCGGCTTGCCGCGGGACCGCCGGCTGCTCGCCTGGTCGAGCGATCACGTCGGGATGCCGCTGCCCGAAGGCCACCCCTTCCCCGTCGCCAAGTACGGGATGCTGCGCGAACTGCTGCTGCGCGAGGGCGTGCTCGCGGCGCAGGACGTGGCGCGCTCCGAGCCGGCGCCGATCGAGTGGCTGCTCGCCGCGCACGATCCGGCCTACGTCGAGCGCGCCTTCGCCGGCCGGTTCGACGCCGCCGAAATCCGGCGGCTCGGCCTGCCGTGGTCCGAGGGGCTCGTGGCGCGGGCGCGGGCGAGCGTCCACGGCACGGTCCTGGCGGCGCGCGCGGCGCTCGAACACGGCGTCGCCGGCAACCTCGCCGGCGGAACGCACCACGCCTTTCGCGATCGCGGCGAGGCCTACTGCCTGTTCAACGACCACGCGGTCGCGATCGCGCTGCTGCGCCGCGAAGGTCGCGTGCGCCGCCCGTTCGTCGTGGACCTCGACGTCCATCAGGGCAACGGCACCGCCGCCCTGTTCGCGGGCGACCGGGACGTCTTCACCTACTCGCTGCACGCGCGGCACAACTACCCGCTGCGCAAGGAGGCCGGATCGCTCGACGTCGAGCTGCCGGACGGCGCGGGCGACGACGAGCTGCTCGGCGCGCTCGAGCGCACGCTGCCCGCGGCGCTCGACCGTCACGCGCCCGACGTGGCGTTCTACCAGGCCGGCGTGGACGCCCTGCACGCCGACCGGCTCGGCCGCCTGCGCGCGACCCACGAGGGGCTCGCCGAACGGGACCGCCGCGTGTTCGCGTGGCTCGAATCGCGCGGCGTGCCCGTCGTCCTCACCGCAGGCGGCGGCTACGGCCGGCCGCTCGAGGCGACCGTCGAGGCGCACGCGAACGTCTGGCGCGCCGCGCGACTCGCGCTCGGCCGCCGCGCCACGCCGCCGCGCTGAGCCGCGGCGACGTCGCCGGCGTTGACGCCCGCGGGCGGGCGGCGCGGCACGGCGACGCGAACCCCCGCGCCGTTCGCCGTCGCGAGGGGCGTCGCGACGCGCGTCGCCGGCGTTGACGCGTTCGCGCACCGCGGCGACGCGAGCGAATTCGCTTGCGGCGCGCGGCCGGCGTGCGCATGGTGCGCGCGGCCCTGCCCCCGGGGAAGCGGGAGGAGGTGAGGAGAATGAAGCAGGGTCGGAGGTTCCTGGCGGTCGCGCTGGCGGCGCTGCTCGGCGGGCCGGTCGTCATGGCCGTTCGCGCCGAGGCGGCGACGAAGAAGCCGGTCGCCGCGGTGTCGGGCGCGAAGAAGAGCTACGCGTTCCGGCAGTTCACCGGCGTCGTCACGTCGCTCGACAAGAGCTCGCTGACGGTGGCCCGGTCCGGCAAGCTCGCGAAGACCGTCGTCTTCACGCGGCATGCCGAGATGAAGACGACCGGCGAGATCGAGAAGGACGCCCGCGTCACGGTGTACTACCGCGACGAGGGCGGCCAGCCGGTGGCGCACAAGGTGGTGGTCAAGGCCGCGCCGCTCGCGGCCTCGCGCTGACGAACGGCGCACGGGACGGGCCGGGCATCCGCGAGGACGCCCGGCCCGCCACGCTTCACGCCGTCGGCGCCGCCGCCGCCTGCGGACCCGCGGTCGCCGGCTCGTCGTCGGCGTGCGCGTCCACCAGGGCCCAGTCGGGCGACGCCGGGCCTTCGCCCACCTCGTGCCGGCGCCACAGGTAGTAGATGGCCGGGTAGACCAGCAGTTCGAGCAGGAACGAGGTCACCAGCCCGCCGACCATCGGCGCGGCGATGCGCTTCATGAGATCGGAGCCGGTCTCGGTGGACCACATGATCGGCAGCAGGCCCATGAACGCCGCCGCCACCGTCATCGCCTTGGGCCGGATCCGCTTGACCGCGCCGTGGATGATCGCCTCGACCAGATCGCCGGTCGTGCGCAGCCGGCCGTGCTCCTTCGCCTCGTCGTGCGAAAGGTCGAGGAACAGCAGCATGAACACTCCGGTCTCGGCGTCCAGGCCGGCCAGCGCGATGATGCCGACCCACACCGCGATGGACATGTTGTAGCCGAGCATCCACAGCAGCAGGACCGCGCCGATCAGCGAGAACGGCACCGCCAGCATCACCACCATGGACTTGAACGCGGACTTCGTGTTCAGGTAGAGCAGGCCGAAGATCAGCACGAGCGTGAGCGGCACGATGAACTTCATGCGCTCCGAGACGCGCAGCATGTTCTCGTACTGCCCGCTCCAGGCGAGCGCGTAGCCGGTCGGCAGTTTCACCTCGGCCGCGACCGCCTTCTTCGCGCGCTCGACGTAGCGGCCGATGTCGGTCTTCGCGACGTCGAAGTCCACGTAGACGTAGCCGGAGAGCAGCCCGTTCTCGTCGCGGATCATGGACGGTCCTTCGACGAGCTTGACGTCGGCGATCTCGGACATCGGGATCTGTCCGCGCCCGCCGGGCAGCGAAATCAGCACGCGCCTGAGCGCGCCGAGGTCCTCGCGGTAGTCGCGGGCGTAGCGCACGCTCACGCCGTAGCGCTCTCGGCCCTCGACCGTGGTCGTCTGGTTGTCGCCCCCGACCGCGGTCATGATCATCATGTTCGCGTCGTCCACCGTCAGGCCGTAGCGCGCAAGATGGTCGCGATCGAGCACGAAGTCCACGAAGTAGCCGCTCGCGACGCGCTCGGCGTACACGCTGCGGGTGTCCGGCACCTTCTGCAGCGCCGACTCGATCTCGAGTGCGGTCCGCTGGATCACCTGCAGGTCGGCGCCGCTCACCTTGATGCCGACCGGCGTGCGGATGCCCGTCGAAAGCATGTCGAGCCGCGCCTTGATCGGCATCGTCCAGGCGTTGCTGATCCCGGGCAGCCGCAGCGCCGCGTCCATCTCCTCGACGAGCTGCTCCTCGGAGATGCGGTCGCGCCAGACCGGCCGCAGCACGCCCTTCAGCCACTCCGGCGCCCAGCCCGAATACCAGCGCTTCCGTTCGCGCCACTGCGACTCCGGCTTGAGCAGGACCGTGGTCTCCATCATCGAGAGCGGAGCCGGGTCGGTGGGCGTGTCGGCGCGGCCCGCCTTGCCGAACACGGTCGCGACCTCCGGGAACGTCCGCAGCAGCTTGTCCTGCACCTGCAGCGCCTTCTGCGCCTCGGCGACGGACATGCCCGGCTGCACGGCCGACGGCATGTAAAGGAGCGAGCCCTCGTCGAGCGGCGGCATGAACTCCGAGCCGAGCGACAGGAAGACCGGAACCGTCGCCAGCACGAGCAGGCCGCTGGCGGCCACCGTCGCCTTCGCGTGCCGGACGACGAACCGGCAGGGACGCTCGTAGAGGCGGTGCAGCACGCGGCTGATGGGATGCCGCGATTCGGAATAGTAGCGGCCGACGAGCAGCGTCGTCGCCAGGCGCGCCAGCCAGCGCGGCCGGAAGGTGAACGGGTCGATGCGGGCGAACAGCATCCGCGTCGCCGGATTGAACGTGATGGCGAGGATCGCCGCGATCGCCATGGTCAGGTTCTTCGTGTAGGCGAGCGGCTTGAACAGCCGGCCTTCCTGGTCCACCAGCGTGAAGACCGGCAGGAACGCCACGGCGATGATCAGCAGCGAGAAGAACACCGACGGCCCGACCTCGAGCAGCGCCTGCAGCCGGACCTCGTGGAAGTCGCCCTTGCGGCCGCCGGCCTGCCAGCGGTGGATCTTGTTGTAGGCGTTCTCGACCTCGATGATCGCGCCGTCCACGAGCACGCCGATCGAGATGGCGATGCCCGCCATGGACAGCAGGTTGGCGTTGAGCCCCATCGCGTACATCGGGATGAACGCCAGCGCGACGCTGACCGGAATCGTCAGGATGGGCACGGTCGCGGACGGGATGTGCCACAGGAACAGCAGGATCACGAGCGCGACGATCAGCACTTCCTCGAGGATCTTGCTCTTCACCGTGTGGATCGCGCGGTGGATCAGCTCCGAGCGGTCGTACGTCGTGACCACCTCGACGCCGGCGGGCAGCGACGGCTTGAGCTCCTCGAGCTTCTCCTTGACGCGCTCGATGACGTTGAGGGCGTTCTCGCCCTGCCGCATCACGACGATGCCGCCGACCACGTCGCCCTCGCCGTTGTAGTCGGCGATGCCGCGCCGCATCTCGGGGCCGAGCACCACCGTCGCGACGTCCTTGATCTGGATGGGCGTTCCCTTCTCGGTCTTGAGCACCAGCTTCTCGAGGTCGCCGATGGATTTCACGTAGCCGCGGCCGCGCACCATGTACTCGCGCCCCGACAGCTCGACGAGCCGGCCGCCGACGTCGTTGTTGCCGCGGCGCACCGCCTCGACGACCGCCTCGAGCGGCAGCCCGTAGGCCGCCAGGCTCGCGGGATTCACCGTGACCTGGTACTGGCGCACCTGCCCGCCCACGGTCGCGACTTCGGCCACGCCGGGCACGCTCTGCACGGCGTAGCGCAGGAACCAGTCCTGGTAGCTGCGTAGTTCGTCCGTCGAGTGCCGGCCCGAGCGGTCCACGAGCGCGTACTGGAACACCCAGCCCACGCTGGTCGCGTCGGGGCCCAGCTCGGTCCTGACCCCCTCCGGCAGCCGCGCCGAGATCTTCGAGAGGTATTCGAGCACGCGGCTGCGGGCCCAGTAGATGTCGGTGCCGTCCTGGAAGACCACGTACACGTGGCTGAATCCGAAGTCCGAGAAGCCGCGGATGGCCTTGACCTTCGGCGCGCCCAGCAGCGAGGTGATGATCGGGTAGGTGACCTGGTCCTCGATGATGTCCGGGCTGCGGTCCCAGCGCGTGTAGACGATCACCTGCGTGTCGGAAAGATCCGGCAGCGCGTCGAGGGCGATGTGGTTCATCGTCCAGAACGAGATCACCAGCGCCACCAGCGTGGCGGCGATGACCAGGTAACGGTTCTCGGCCGAGAAGCGGATGATCCGCCGGATCATGGCTGCTTCCCGGCCATCGCCGCGAGCGAGGCGCGCAGCTGCGACTCGGAATCCACGAGGAAGTTCGCCCGCGTCACGACCTCCTGGCCGGCTTCGAGCGAGCCGCGGACCTCGACCTCGGTGCCGCTGCGCACCCCGAGCTGGACCTCGCGCGGCGCGAACCGGCCCTCGCCGAGCGCGACGAACACGACGTCGCGCGTGCCGGTGTGGATGACCGCGTCGGCGGGAATGATCAGGCCTTCGCGGTCGCGGCCCTCGAGAACGACCTCGCCGAACATCTCCGGCTTGAGCACGCCGCCCGGGTTGGGAAAGTGCATGTGCACCTTCGCCGTGCGCGTCGCCGCGTCCAGCAGCGGATCAATGAACGCCACCATGCCGCGGAAGGTCCGGCCCGGATAGGCCTTCAGCGTCAGGACCGCCGGCATGTCCACACGCACGCTGGCCAGGTCGCCTTCGTAGGCGTCGGCCATGACCCAGACCTCGCCGAGATCGGTGATCTCGTACGGCGTGTCGCCGGGCTTGAGGCTCGCGCCCTGCACGACGTTCTTGGCCGTGACCACGCCGCCGATCGGCGAGAGGAACGTCAGCGTGCGCGAGGGCGAGCGCGACTGCTCGAGCCGGCGGATCTCCTCCGGCGGCACGTCCCACAGCTCGAGCTTGCGGCGCGCCGCCTCGACGAGCGCCGGACCGTCGTCGTCCGCGGAGCCCGCGCCCGCGAGCGCGTCGCGGGTCTTGAGCGCGAGGACGTACTCGTTCTCGGCCGCCAGCAGCGAGGGGCTGTAGAGCGAGAACAGCGGCTCGCCGCGCCGCACCGGCTGGCCCACGAAGTCCACGTACAGCTTCTCGACGTAGCCCTCGACCTTGACGTTCGTGCGGCGGACCCGCGTCGGGTCCACCTCGACGCGCCCGACGGTGCGCCAGCTTCCCGACAGCGTGCCGCTCAGGACCGGCGCGGTGTGCAGACCGATGAGCTGCTGGCGCGCGGGATCGATCGTCACGGTCGCGAGCCCGTCCACCTTCACGTTCTCCGACTGCATCTCGTCCGCGTAGACGGGAAGGTAATCCATCCCCATCTCGTCCTTGCGCGGCGTGTGCGAGGTCTGCAGCGGATCCATCGGCGAGCGGTAGAAGAGGATCTTGCGCTCCGGCGTTCCCGCCTCGGCGTCGGCCTTCGCCTCGCCGTGCACCTCGACCAGCTTCATCCCGCAGATCGGGCAGTCGCCCGGATGGTCCGACGTGATGGTCGGGTGCATCGGGCACTGGTAGAGCGGCTTCTCGGCCGCGGCCTTCCCGCTCGCCGGCGCGGGCGCCTTCGCCGGCTGGCGCATCGCCAGCCAGGTCGCGCCGACTCCCAGCGCCACCCCGGCGACGATCAGCACGGTGGCCAGCGTCGCGGTGCGCGCCACTCCGCCCCTGCGGGCGGCCGGCGCTCCGGTTTCGTTCGGTTCGTCGTTCACGGGATCCTCCGTCCTACATCCTGGGCATGGCCGACGCGCCGGACGCGGCGGCCGGGGCGGGCGATGCGCCGCCGGCGGACGCGGGCGCGCCGCTCAAGCCGCCGGCGCCGGGCATCGGCCCGCCGCCCAGGCCGCCGGCCGCGGGGCCGGCGATGGGTTCGAGACTCAGTTCGCGCCGCGCGATGTCCACGCGCTGCGTGGTCGCGACCGATTCGTAGTAGCCGGCGAGGTCGCCGAGCCAGCCTTCGAGCGCCTCGAGCACCGAGGCGAAGGGCACGCGCCCGACCCGGTACTGGGCCATCGTGCTGGAGACCGTCGCCTCCGACTGGACGAGGAGCCCGGCGCGGTAGAGCCGGTTCGTCTCGAGCAGCGCGGTCAGCGCGCCGCGCCTTTCCTCGAGCCGCTGCCGCAGCGTCCGCCGCACGGCTTCCGCACCGCTCTCGGCCACCTGCTCGCGCAGGCGCGACTCGCGCACCGCTCGGGACTGCTTGCCCGCCGCCCACAGCGGCAGCGGCAGCGAAACGCCCGCCTGCCACATCGGCTCGAACGCCCCTCCGCGCGGCATCACGCCGCCGCTCAGGGTGAGGTCGGGGAAGTAGTCGCGGCGCGCGAGCGTGACCAGCGCCCGTGACTGCTCGAGGCCGAGCCTGGCGCGGCGCAACTCGGGGCTGCGCGCTTCCGCGTCCGCCTCCGCCGCCGCCGAGTCGGGCAGCAGCGGGTCGTCGAGATCTCCGAGCGACAGCGTCGTCGCCAGCGGCGCGTTCGCGGGGCGGCCGCTCGCGCGGTCGAGCTCGGCCAGGCTGCGCCGCTCCTCGGCGATCAGCGCCCAGCGCTGCTGGCGCAGCCGGCTGCGCTCGAGCTGCGCGCGCAGGATGTCGGACTGCGCCCCTTCGCCGGTTTCGTAGCGCGAACGCGAGAGCCCCTCGGCCTGCGCCCACACGGTCTCGAGCCGCGCGAGGATCGCGAGCCGGTCGCGGGCGAGCAGCAGGTCCACGTACGCGCGCTCGACGTCCGCCCGCGCCGTGAGCCGCGCGCGTTCGAGGTCGGCTTCCGCCTGCTCCGCGCCCAGCGACTGCGCGCGTCCCCGCAGGCCGCGCTTGCCGGGCCATGGAAAGGTCTGCGCGCCCGCGACCGTCCAGTAGCTCGTTTCCATCTCGCCGATCATCAGGCGCTCGAAGCCGTCGTTCTGCAGGCTCAGCGACAGCACCGGGTCGGGCAGGGCGCGCGCCTGGGGCACGCGCTCGGCCTCGGCCTTCGCCGCCGCCTGCGCCTGCGCGACCTCGGGGCGATTCGCGAGCGCTTCGCGCACCAGCCCCGCGAGCAGCGAGTCGCGCGTCAGCTCGACGCCCGCCGCCGCGACCGCGGGGGAGGCGATCGCGACGACGAGCAGCGCCAGCAGGCCGCGAAGCGGCCCGCGCCACCGATTGTCTGAGGAGGGCATCACGACCTCCGGTTCACTGGACGACGATCTTGCCGGCGATCATGTCCATCGCGCAGGCGTAGCGGATCGTACCCGCCTTCTTCGGCGTGAAGCGCACCTCGACCGTCTTGCCCAGGGGCAGCGGCCGCTGGATGCCGTAGTCCTTGAGGACGATCTCGGTCGCGCACGTCCCCTCGGCCTTGCGCGTGACGACGAGCCGCACGGGACGGTCGGCGAACACGCGCACCGCCGCGGGCTCGAAGCCCTTCTTGGTCACGGTGAGGACGACCTTCTGTTCCCGCGCCGGCGCGGGCGCCGCGCTCGCGAGGGCGAGCGAACCGGCGGTGGCGGCGAGCGCGAGCGTGAGCGTGAGGATCCGGGTCATGGGCTTCATGGCCTGCTCCTTCAAGGTATGGGTTCGACCGCGAACGGCCGGTGCGATGAAGACGTGGAAATCGCGAAGCGTCGGAACGAGTGGCCGCCCTCCGGCCGCGCGGGTGGAGCGGGGCGCGGGCCGGGTGGAACCGCCGGGCGGTCCGACCCGGTTCAGGGCGCCAACGTGCGTGGCGTCCTCACCGGGCTGCAGACGTCGCTTCGGGCGGTCCCTTACGCGCGCGGGGGCGCGCGCGAGCCGGCCGCCGAAAGGGGCGGCGCGCAGCCTGGCGCGAGGACGTCGCCGGGACGGGGCGGCGCGGGCGCCGTGGCGGGCGCCACGGCGAGCTGCGCGGTGACGAGCACCGCGGCGAGCGCCTGGAAGCCGGTCGCGGCCGGAGGATGCAGCTCGGGCGCCGCGGCGGTCGTGACCTGGACGCAGCACGGTCGCGTGCTCTCGTGCGGCGCCGGGGACTGGGGCGCCGGATGCCGCAGCGGGCTGTCCGCGGCGTTCGCGGCGGCGGCCTTCACGCAGCACTGGTGCGCAAGCGACGTGGACTTGCCGGGCGCGCACTGCACGACCATGCACACCTGCGCGCCGAACAGCAGCGCCAGTGTGCTCACGATCGCGAAGAAACGAAAGCCCTGGGTGCGCATGGAAGTCCCCGTGGTTCGCAACGACGCCGCGCAGGGTGCCGCGCGGCGGCGGTTCGCGCAAGGGATTATCGCGGGGCCGCGGGCGGCGGTTGTCTGTGCCGCGTCAGGTCTCCGCCCCGGTTCTCGGCGTTCGCGCGCCGCGTCTGGAGCGCGGCGTCGCCGCCGGCGACCCGCCGGGGCTTCGAAGGGCCCGTTCCGCCCGACAATTGACCCGGCCTGAACCGCCCGCGGGCCCGCTTGCGCGCGCCCGTCCGTCGGCTACCCTGCGCGCTTCACCTCGTCCGGCGCATCGCCAGTCCCCGAGGGGCGCGAACGCGCCGCCGCCCTCGCGGGCCCTCGCCCGCGGAAGCAAGGAGCCTCGTGAAGAACCCCGGATCGCTCGCCCGCGCCCTCGTGCTGCTGCTGCTGATCGCGGCGTTCGCGGCGTTCGTATGGCCCACGCGCTGGCGTTACGACCACATGACGGTGGACGGCGACTTCGTGCCCGTGCGCATTGACCGATTCACCGGCGACGCCGACATGCTCGTGCCCGACAGCGGCTGGATCCCGGTCGAGGCCGGGAGCGACCCGCAGCCCGGCGCATCCGCGAGCCGGGCCGGCTGACGCGCATGGCGCCTTCGCGCCTGCGTGCGTCGGCCGCAGCGAAAGTGCTGGCGCGCCTCGAGGCGATCCGCTTCGAGTTCGGTCCCCGCTTCGCGCGCGAACGCCGCGCGCTGCTCGCGCGCGCCGCGCGCACGCGGCACCGGCGTGCGCGCGACCTCCTGCGGCTGCACGAGTGCCTCGTGCTGGCGCGCGCCTATCCCGACGATCGCGCCACGCTCGCGCGGGTCGAGCGGCTGCTGCGGAGCTTCGCGAAGCGCGCCGACCTGGCGCGCCACCGGCGCGCGCTGGCCGGCAGCGGCATCGCCGGCACGCTCACGCGCTACCGCTTCTTCGCCCCGACCGCGCTGCGGCTCGCGCGGCTGTGGCCCGGGCGCCTCACCTACGATTGGAACGAGTGGGACGACCCGGCCCGGCTCGAGGAGCTGCTGTCGCTGCTCGCCGTGCACGGCGAATCGCCCGCGCTCGACGAGTACGACCTCGGCGTGCGCGGCTGGCTCGCGCGCATGAAGGGCCCGCGCGAGGGCGACGCCGCGTTCGTGATGCGGCGTCTTGCCGCGCGCGTTCGCGACCCGTTCGTGTTCGAGAAGCTGGTGGACGGCATGGACGCGCCGATGGCGCTGGCCGCCGGCCCGGGCGGCCCCTCGCGCACGCTCGCGAAGTGGCGGCAGGCGAAGATCCGCTTCCAGCGCGGGCCGCTGCGCCGCGACCGGCCCGACCTGCGCGCCGAGCTCGCGCGGGCGCCGCTCTCGGTCCGGGAGCTTTCGGCGCGCGAGGGCGGGCGCTTCGTGGCGATGGCGGGCGAAGCCATGGTGACGCGCGCGCGCGACCTCGACGCGTTCGCCTACGCCGACCCGCGCGACGTGCGGCTCGTGGACTGCGGCGACGGGCTCGTGTTCGCGTGCCTCGGGCTGCTGCCCGAGCGGCGGCTGCTGATCGAGTCGGTGTACGGCTTCCTCACCCTGCGCAACGGCGTGCCGACCGGTTACGTGCTGACCAGCACGCTCTATCGCAGCGCCGAAATCGCCTACAACATCTTCGAGACGAATCGCGGCGGCGAGGCCGCGGCCGTGTACGGCCGCGTGCTGGCGATGACGCGACATCTGTTCGGCGCGGACAGCTTCGTCGTGACCCCCTACCAGCTCGGCGGCGCCGGCAACGAGGAGGGCCTCGCGAGCGGCGCCTGGTGGTTCTACCGCAAGCTCGGCTTCGCGCCGCGCGCCGCCTGGGCGCGCCGCGCCATGCGCGCCGAGGAGGCGAGCCTCGCGCGCCATCCCGGGCGCCGCTCGGGCCGCCGCTTTCTCGCGCGCATCGCCGAGGAGAACGTCCACTGGCACGCGGGGGCGGCCCGCTCCGACGTGCTCGGCGTGCTGCCGCTCGCCAAAGCCGGCTTCGCCGTCACCGACTACCTGGCGAGGCGCTTCGGCGGTGAGGGCGACCGCGGCGCCGCGGTGTGCGCCCGCGAGGCCGCCGCGCTGCTGGGCGCAGGCCCCGGCCGCGGCTGGACCGCGGGCGAGCGCCTCGCGTGGGAGCGCTGGGCCCCGCTCGCGCTGCTCCTGCCGGGCGTGAAGCGCTGGAGCGCCGCCGAGCGGCTCGCGCTCGCGGCCGTGATGCGCGCCAAGGGCGGCCGCCGCGAGAGCGACTTCGTGCGGGCCTTCGACGCCCACCCGAAGCTCGGGGCGGCGGTGGCGCGGGTGGCGAAAGGCGCGAGGGCGTGAATCGCGGGGCCGCCGCGGGCGCGCCGCCCGCGCCACGCTACAGGATCGTCTTGCCCAGCGCGCTCTGTGCCAGTTCGGCGGCGAGCACCCCGGTCATGTTCTGGGTGTCGAGCACCGGGTTCACCTCGACCAGGTCCATGGCCACGATGTTGGCGCGGTCGGCGAACATCTCCATGGCCAGGTGCGCCTCGCGGTAGCTGATGCCGCCCCAGACGGGCGTGCCCGTGCCGGGCGCGTCCTCGGGGTCCACGACGTCGAGGTCGAACGACAGGTGGATGCCCGCCGTGCCGTCGCTCGCCAGGCGGATCGCCTCGTCGAGCACGTCGCGCATCCCGCGCTCGTCGAGGTCGCGCATCGTGTAGCAGGTGACGCCGCTCTTCTTGAGGAAGTCGCGCTCGCCCGGGTCGAGGTCGCGGATGCCGATGAGCACGGCGTTGCGGGTCTGCACCTTCGGCGCGCGGCCGCCGAGATGCACCAGCTCCTGGTCTCCGAAGCCGAGCGAGACCGCCAGCGCCATGCCGTGGATGTTGCCGCTCGGCGTCGTCTCGGGCGTGTTCGCGTCGCCGTGTGCGTCGAACCAGATGAGGCCGATGGACTCGTCGCGGCGCGCGTACCAGTTGGTCGAGCCGGCCACGGAGCCGATGGCGATGCTGTGATCCCCGCCCAGCACCAGCGGCATGCGGCCCTCTTCCAGGCAGCGGTCCACCGACTTCATCAGTCCGGTGCACGCCGCGAGGATCGGCTGCTTGTAGCGCAGCCGGCCGGTGCCGACTTTCTGGGTCTCGGGGATCATGACGTCGAGGTCGCCGTAGTCCACGACCTTGTGGCCGAGGTCCTCGAGCCGCTTCTCGAGGTCGCCGATGCGGATGGCGGAAGGGCCCATGTCCACGCCGCGGCGGCCCGCGCCGAGGTCAATGGGCACTCCGATGATGCCGATGTTGCGTCGCTTGCGTCCCATGAGGTCGGAAAGGCTACACGCCGGGCGCAGGCGCGGCAATGCGGCCCGCGGAGAGGGTCAGGGAGCACCCTTCTGACCGCGTTCGAGCAGCGAAGGGACCACCGGCCGGGCGGCGAAGCGGCCGCCGGTCGGACGACGCCTTCCTTTCGCTTGCGTCCCGCCGCGTGACGCGCTCTAGTAGCAGGCGATGCGCTCCGCCCTCGCAAGGATCGCGGTGCCGGCGCTCGCGTTGCTGCTGACGGGGGCGGACGACCCGACCCGATTCGCCCTGCCGCCCTCGCCGCCGCCGTTCGCGCTGCCGGCGGACAGCGTGCTGTTCTCCGACGACTTCTCGGGCGGGCTCGGCAAATGGGCGCCGGACTCGGTGACCGCCTGGTCGGCGTGGCGCCACATGCTGCGGGCCGACCTGCCCGACAGGAAGCAGGCGCGATCCTTCCTGTTCGCGGGCAGCGAGGAATGGCGCGACTACGCCCTCGACTTCGACGTCTGCGGCATGCGCGGCGTGGACAAGGGCGGGGCCATCCGGGTGCTCGGCACCGCCGGCTTCGCGGTGGACCTGCGCGGCGGCGGCTACCAGGACATCGTCGCCCACATCCGCGAGTGGCCGGTCGGCAGGGCGAGGGTCACCAACGCGAACGCCACCTGGAGCCACGTGCGGATCGAGGCGAAGGGCGACCGCTTCCGCGTGTACGTGAACGGCGATCTCAGGATTCAGCGCTCCGACGCGCGCCGTCCCAACGGCCGCATCGCGCTCGCCGCGTACACCGGCGGCGTCGGCAAGTTCACCGCCTACTACGACAACGTGGTGGTGACGCTGCTCAAGTGAGCGCGGGGCGCGCCGGCGAAGGCCGGAGCGCGGACTCCGGCAGGCTCACGCTCCCGCGCGCCGCCCGGCGAGCAGCCGCAGGCCGTTCAGGATGACGACCACCGTGCTGCCCTCGTGCCCCGACACCGCGACCGGCAGCTTGAGCTGGCCCATCGGCAGGTGCTGGCCGGCGAACACCCACACCACCAGCGCCAGCATGACCCCCGTGGCGATCACCAGGTTCTGCAGGACGACCCGGTTGGCGCGCTGCGCGAGCCGCAGCGCGTAGGGTAGCGCGGTCAGGTCGTCGGCCATGAGCACGACGTCGGCGCTTTCCATGGCGACGTCGCTGCCGATGCCGCCCATCGCCACCCCGACGGTGGCGCGCGCCAGCGCCGGCGCGTCGTTCACACCGTCGCCGAGCATCGCGACCGGACCGTGCCGCTGCTCGAGCTCGGCGATCACACGGACCTTGCCTTCGGGCAGCAGCTGGCCGAAGCGCTCGTCCACGCCGGTGCGCTCGGCGACCGCCTCGACGGTCCGGGCGTTGTCGCCCGAGAGCATGGCGACGTGCGCGATGCCGAGTCCGCGCAGGTTCTTCACGACCGCGGCCGCCGCCGGCCGCTGCTCGTCGGCCGCCGCGATCACGCCCCACGACCCCTGGCGATGCACGAGCATCGCGGTCTTGGCGTCGGCGGCCAGCGCCCGCGCGCGTTCGATCGCCTCGGGCGGAATCCCGATGCCGAGCGAGTCGAACAGCTCGGGCGTCCCGACCTCGGTCGTCCGGCCGTCCCGGGACGCGACCAGGCCCTTGCCGGGATGGTTCACCATCTGCTGCGCGGGCTCGAACGCGATGCCGCGCGACTCCGCGGCGCGCACCACCGCCTGCGCCAGCGGGTGCGGCGAGCGCTTCTCGGCGGCGGCGGCTACCGCCAGCAGCTCCCGCTCGCCCGCGCCGCCCAGCGCGACGACGTCCGTCACCTCGAAACGCCCGCGCGTCAGCGTGCCCGTCTTGTCGAACGCCACCACCCGCACGCGGCCGAGCGCCTCGATGCTGCGGCCGCCCTTGAACAGGATGCCGTTGCGGGCGGCGTTCGCGATCGCCGACAGGATCGTGGCCGGGGTGGCGATCACCAGCGCGCACGGCGAGGCGACGACCAGCAGCGTCATCGCGCGGTACACCGACGCGCGCCACGGCTCGCCCAGCAGCAGCGGCGGAAGGAACAGCATGAGCGCCGCGCCGGCCATGACCGCGATCGTGTAGTAGCGGCCCACCCACTCGGCGGCTTCCTCGGTCTTCGACTTCTGCTTCTGCGCCTCCTGCACGAGCGCGACAATGCGCGCGATCGCGCTGTTCGCGGCGACGCGCGTGGCCATCAGCTCGAGCGCCCCGAGCTGGTTGAGCGTGCCCGCGAAGACCTTGTCGCCCGGGTTCTTCGCGACCGGCATGGACTCGCCGGTCAGGCTGCTCTGGTCCGCGAGCGACGTTCCGAGCGTGACGCTGCCGTCCACGGGGAAGGCTTCGCCGGGTTTCACGATCACGGTCTCGCCGACCTGCACGGCCTCGGCTTCGACCTCGATCTCGCGGCCCTCGCGGCGCACCAGCGCGCGGGCGGGGCGCAGCTTGAGCAGCGCGCGCAGGGCGCTGCGCGTGCGCCCCATCGTGTAGACCTCGAGCGTGTTGCTGAGCGAGAACAGGAACATCAGGACCGCGGCCTCGAACACGTAGCCGATCGCTGCCGCGCCCGCGGCCGACAGGATCATCAGCAGGTTGACGTCGAACTCGAGCCGGCGAAGGGCCGCGAAGGTGCTGCGCGCGGCGAACCAGCCGCCGGTCACGGCCGCGACGTGATAGAGCGCCTGCGACCCGGGGTTCCCGGGCGGGAGCAGCCGCTCGGCCGCGATGCCGGCCAGCAGGCTGGTCAGGCACACGCCGGTCAGAACGGCCATGGCCCGGCCGCGCGCGCGACGCATCTCCTCCTGCTGCGAGAGCGGCGCGCCCCACGGCTTCGCTCCCGCGAGCGGCCGCACCACCTCGACGCCGTCCCCCTCGGCGTCGCGGCGGGACAGTCCCACGCGCCCGGGCGTGGCGACGGCGCGATAGCGCGCGTGGTCCTCGCCCGAGAGATGCCCGAAGCGCAGGGCGCACTCCGCGCACGCCTCGAGCGACTCGCGCTTCTCGCACGCCGTGACGCGCTGGGCGAACAGCGCGCCCACGTCGTCCGCGAACGAGTTCAGCTGTTCGGGCGAAACCTCGCGCGGCTCGTAGCGCACGGTGAGCGTGCTCTGGCGGAAGTCCGCTTCGATGGCGAGCACGCCCGGCCAGTCGCGCAGGCGGTGGGCGAGCAGCTCGATGCAGCCTTCGCGGCCGGCGGCGACGGGCAGGTGCGCGGCGCCCGGCGCGAGCGCCGCCGCGCCCGCGAAGGCCGCGCCCTTGAAGTCGTTGGGGCTCATGGCGGGCGCAAGATACACCGCGCCGCGCGGGCGCGGCCACGCCGCCCGCCGCCCCGGCGGCCTTCCCCGTGCGCCGGGCGCTCATGCGGCCCGAACCCGGAGCCGATACCCTGCGGGTCATGTTCCGTCCGTCCTGCTTGGAGCCGACGAACACGAGCGCGAAGCGCGCGGTCCGGCCGCGCGCCACGCTGGCGTCGCTGCTGGTCGCGGCGCTGGCCGCGCTCCTCGCGCCCGGCTGCTCGAAGTCGCCGAGCGCGCCACCCGCTTCGGGTCCGGCGCGTTCGTGGGCGATGGGCTTCGCGGGCATTCCCCCTGTGCCCGACGAAGCCGTCGCGATCGCCACCATTGACCTGTGGTCGCGGCGCGCGGACACGGCCATTCAGCACGCTTCGGTGCCGTGGGACTCGCTGCTCGCCGGCATGCCGGCCGACACCATCGTGCGCCGGCTCGAGCTGCCGCTCATGCGCTACTACCGGCTCGGCAAGGGTCTCAAGATCGTCTACGAGATCGACCCCACCAACGGCCTGAACCGCGGCGCCGAGGATCCGGCGCTCGTGCGCCTCGGGCGCAGCATTTCCGAACCGCAGGTGCAGGCCGCCTACCGCGCCTGGGCGGCCGCGATCGACACCATCGTGCACCCCGACTGGCTCGGGCTCGCGTGCGAGACGAACCTCGTGCGTCTCGCCGCGCCGCCCTCGCTCTACGCGGCGCTCGGCACGCTCGCGCGCTCGACCGCCGAGTCGCTCTCGGCGATGCACTCGCGCCGGCCCTCGCTGCCGAGGCCGGTGCTCTACAGCAGCGTGCAGGTCGAGACCGCGTGGGGGCGCCTCGGAGGCGGCGGCGCCTACGTCGGCATCGCCACCGACCTCGCCGACTTCCCGTTCTCGCAGGTGCTGGGGCTCTCCTCGTACCCCTACCTCGGCGGCTTCGCCGAGCCGGAGGAGATCCCGCTCG
Source organism: Candidatus Eisenbacteria bacterium (assembly GCA_020847735.1). Lineage (NCBI taxonomy): Bacteria > Candidatus Eiseniibacteriota > Candidatus Eiseniibacteriota bacterium. The sequence goes on along the minus strand of JADLBL010000023.1, from coordinate 149,346 downwards.
ATTACTTCTCGCGCATCGCCACCGACGCCGCCCGGCCCGTCATGGTCGTCGAGGGCGGCTGGCCGACGCAGTCGTACGCGACCTACGTCACTTCGGCCGCGGAACAGGCGCGCTGGGTCCGCCGCCAGGCGCAACTGCTCGACGCGGCCCGCGCGATCGGCTGGTACGGCCTGGAGTTCGCGGACCTCGCGCTCTCGCAGTGGCCCGGCACGGTGGACCCGTCGCTGCGGCTGTTCGCCTCGATCGGATTCGTGGACAGCGCGCTCACGCCCAAGCCGAGCCTGGCGACCTGGGACAGCCTGTTCGCGCGGCCGCTGGCGCCGTAGGCGTCCTTCGCGCGGCACGGATCGCCGGCTACTTGCCCACGACCTCCGCGCGGAAGCCGCCGCCGGCGCGGCGCACCGAGGCGACCAGCGTCGAATCCGCCGTCTTCGCGTCCACCACCACGTAGGCGCGCCGCTGCCCGCGCCGCACCTCGCAGGTCGCGACGCCGGGGGTGTCCTCGAGCTCGGCGCGGATGCTGGCCTCGCAGGCCGCGCAGGTCATGCCGTTCACCTCGAGCGTGACGATGCGCTGGTTCGCACGGCTCGCCAGCGGCTTCGCCCCGGGCAGCGTTCCGACCTCGCGCACGAGCCAGGTGCCGATCCCGGCGAGCAGCACGACGGCGGCGACGATGAAGGCGATGTGGGCGGCGTTTCGGTTCACGACGGATGGCCTCCGCGGCGCGGGTGCGATGCACGCGCAGGATAGCAGCGTGCCGGACGCGGGCTCAATGCACGTCCGCCCCGCCGCGCACCTGCCCGCGCCGCCAGCGCAGGGTCATGATCAACGGGATCGAGATCAGGAACAGCAGCCCGAACAGCAGGAAGATCTTTTCGAACGCCAGCATCAGCGCCTGCCGCTGGACCGCGCCTTCGAGCATGCCGACCGCCTTGGCGCGGGCGACCGGCTCGATGTCGCCGTGCGAGCGCAGCCAGCCCGTCACGCCCTCGATGCGGTCGGCGGTGACCGGGTTGTACATCGAGAGCTTCTCGGCGAGGCCCGCACGGCTCTCGGCGCTGAAACGCGCGACCAATGACGCCGACAGCGCGATGCCGATGCTGCCGCCGAGCTGGCGCATGAGGTTGTACAGGCCGGTCGCGGGGGCGATCCTCGCCAGCGGCAGCTCGAGCATCGCGAGGTTGTTCAGCGGAATGAACACCAGCCCGAGCGCGACGCCGCGCAGGATCAAAGGCCACCAGAAGTCGTCGTAGCCGCTGATCGTGGTGAAGCGCGACCACAGGAGCATCGCCACCGCGAACAGCGCCGCGCCGCAGGCCGCGACGATGCGGCCGTCCTGCCGATCGATGCGGCGCGCCATGACCGCCATGGTCACCGCGCTGGCGATGGCGCCGGGCAGGATCACGAGGCCGGTCTGGTTGGCGCTGAAGTGCTGGAGCGTCTGCAGGTAGACCGGCAGGACGAACACGGTCGCGTACAGGCACACGCCGAGGACGAGCCCGAGGACCGCGCCGGTGGCGAACTGGCGGTTCGCGAAGATGCGCAGGTCAATGATCGGGTGCGCGGTCGTCAGCTCGTGCCAGATGAAAGTAGTCAGCCCCGTCACGGCGAGGATCGCGAACGCGACCACCTGGCGCGAGGCGAACCAGTCGAGCCGCTCCCCGCGCTCGAGCATGAGCTGGAGCGAGCCGACACCGATCGCGAGCAGCGCGAGCCCCAGCCAGTCGGTGTCCCCCACCTTCTGCGCGAAGCGCGAGTCGCGCACGTAGGCCAGCGCCATCATCAGCCCGAGACCGCCGATCGGCAGGTTGATGTAGAAGATCCACGGCCACGAGAACGTGTCGGTGATGTAGCCGCCCAGCGTCGGCCCGAGGGTCGGCCCGACCATCACGCCGACGCCGAAGATCGCCATCGCCTGCCCGTACTCGCTCGCCGGAAAGACCTCGTAGAGGATCGCCTGCGAGGTCGAGAGCAGCGCGCCGCCGCCCACGCCCTGCACGATCCGCCACAGCACCAGTTCGCCGAGCGAGTGCGAGTTGCCGCACATGAAGGAGGCGAAGATGAACAGGCTCATCGAGCCCGCGAAATAGCGGCGGCGCCCGAAGGCGGCCGACAGCCAGCCGGTGATCGGCAGGACGATGACGTTCGCGACGATGTAGCCCGTGGACACCCAGGCGATCTGGTCGAGCGTCGCCCCGAGCGAGCCCATCATGTGCGGGATCGCGACGTTGACGATGCTCGTGTCGAGGATCTCGAGGATGGAGGCGAGCGTCACCGTGACCGCGATGATCCAGCGGTTGCGGTACGACTCGTCGTCGCGCGGCAATGCGTGCAGGGCCGCGACCGTTGAGGCGGACACGTCAGCGGGCGCGCGTCGTGATGGTGACGTTCACGCTCATGCCGGGCCGCAGCGGCCGCTGCGGGTCGGCCGGGCCGTCCACGCGAATGCGCGCCGGAACGTGCTGGACGACCTTGGTGAAGTTGCCGGTCGCGTTGTCGGGCGGCAGCAGCGAGAAGGTCGCGCCGGTCGCCGGGCTGAGGCTCTCGACGTGCCCCTTGAACGGATGGCCCGGATAGGCGTCCACGTCCACCCGGACGTCGTCGCCGACGCGGACGTTGGCGATCGAAGTCTCCTTCAGGTTCGCGACGACGTAAATGGAATCGAGCTCGACGACCGCCATCGTGGACTGGCCCGCCTGCAGGTACTGGCCGGGATCCACGTTCTTGCGGCTCACGACGCCCGACACCGGGGCGGTGACGCGCGTGTAGGACAACTGCAGCGCCGCCTGATCGCGCGCCGCGCGCGCGGCGCGCAGGCGCGCGTCCGAGCCGGCCAGCGCGGCCTCGGCCGCCAGCACCTGCTTCCTCGCGGCGGTCAGCGTGGCTCCCGCCGCCTCGGCGGCGGCTTTCGCCGCGTCGAGCTGCTGCGGGCTGACGATCCCGCGCCCGGCCAGGCCGGTGTAGCGGCGCGCGTCCTCGGCGGTCTTGCCCGCGTTCGCCTGCGCCTGCACGACCTGCGCGCGCGCCGCCTCGAGCTGCGCCTGCGCCATGCCGACACGCCCCCGCTCGCCCGCATTGGCGAGCGCCAGCGCGAGCTCGGCCTCGGCCTGCGCGAGCTTCGTGCGCGACTCGCGATCGTCGAGCAGCACGAGCAGGTCACCGGCCCGGACACGCTGGTTCTCGACCACGGGCACCTCGGTGACGTAGCCGCCCACCCGCGCGATGGCCGGCACCACGCTGCCCTCGATCTGCGCGTTGTCGGTTTCGACGTGCCCGCGCGACCACAGCCAGCGCTGCACGCCGATGCCGCCTCCGATCACCAGCACGACCGCGAAGACGATCGGCGCCACCGGCAGGCGGCGACGCGCCGGCGCCGCTTCGGCCTCGGCCGGCGTCCCGGACAACTCGGGGTTCTCGACGGATGCACTCATGGGGTTCGGTCCTCTCCTCGATTTCGTGGGCGTCTCAGCGCATGCCGCGCGCGACGCCGGCCGCGCGCGCCAGCGCGACACGGGCGCTGGCGACGGCGAAGCGGGCGTTGATGTCGGCGTCGCGCGCGCGCAGCAGCGAGGCCTGGGCTTCGATGACTTCGATGTTGCCGGCGATCCCGCTCGTGAACCGCTCGCGGGACTGGGCGACCTCCTCCTCGGCGAGCCGCAGTTGTTCGGCGGCGACGCCGAGCTGCTCGAGGCCCGACGACAGGTCGAGCAGCGCGCCGCTCGTCTCGGCGGTGATCTGGTCGCGCAGGTCCTTCTCGCGCACGAGCGACTCGCGCAGCAGCTCGCCCTGCTCCCTGAGCCGGCCCTCGCGGCGCAGGCCGTCCACGATCGGCAGGGTGAGCGCGGCCGCGTAGGTGCGGGTCGCGATCGCGTCCCCGTAGTGCTCGCCGCTGCTGCCCCAGTCGCCGGACACGTCGAGGCGCGGCAGGCGCTCGAGCAGCGTGGCGCTGCGGTCGGCGCGCGCGCGGTCGGCGCGCGCCTGCTCGCCGCGCACCTCCTCGCGGTTGGCGAGCGCGAAGGCCACCGCGGCGTCCGTTTCGCCGGGAGCAGCGCTCGCGCCCAGCGCCTCGCTCAGGGTGTCGGCGAGCGCCGGCGGCGACGCGGGATCGAGCCCGAGCACGCGCGCGAGCTCGATGCGCGCACGATCGGAGGCGTTGCGCGCCATCAGCACGGCGCCGCGCGAGACGGCGACCTGCGTGCGCGCACGCGTGGCGTCAATATTGGGCGAGGTGCCCGCCTCGAGCTGGGCCTCGGCCAGCGTCTGCAGATCGCGGGCGAGGGTCAGATCCTCGTCGCGGGCGTGGACGAGCGCCGCCGCGCGCGCCGCCCTCAGGTACGCCAGGCCGGCCGCCTGCGCCGCGGTCTCGGCCGAGCCGGCCTGGTCGGCGCGCGCGGCGAGGGCGCCGAGCCGCGCGCCGCGCAGCTTCTGCCATGAGGACAGGTCCAGCACGGTCTGCGTCACCCGGATGCGCGCCTCGGATTCCCATACCGGGCCGATCAGCGGATCGGCCAGCCTGGGAAAGCCGGGAATCGCCATGCCGAGCGCGTTGAGGTTGAACGTGCGGTCGGTCATGGTCGCCTGCGCCGTCACCGACGGCAGGAACGCCGCCCGTGACTGGGCGACACGCGCGTTCGCCTCGCCGACGCGCAGTTGCGCGACCTGGACGCTGGCGTTCTGCCGCGCGGCCAGCGCGACCGCCTCGGCGAAGCCGAGCGCGGGCGCCGGCGCGGAGTCGGCGCCGGCGGGGACCGCGGCCTCGTTCGTGGCCGGCGCCGCCAGCCAGGCGGCCGCCGCAAGGAAAAGCCAGGCGCGCCTCACGATCCGCCTCCCGTCGTTCCGGTGTGCGTGAGCCCGCTGAGCAGGTTGTCGAGCGAGGCTTCGAAGTAGGCCCGGGCGTCCGCGTACGAAGGGACGCAGTGCGAGAAGGAATGTTTCCACAGCGCCGCCATGAGCATCGGCGCCGAGGCGACGAGCGCGATGCTGTGCGCGTCCACCGGACGGAACTCGCCGCGCTCGATGCCGCGCTGCACGATGCCCTTCACGATCGCCTGGCTGCGTGCGATGACCTCGTCGTGGTAGAAGCGCGCGAGGTCGGGGAAGTTGCCGGCTTCGGCGAACATCAGTTTCGGCAGCCCGCTCAGCTCGGAGTGGTAGAGCGTCTGCCAGCGCGTGCGCAGCACCTTCTCGAGCAGCTCGCGCGCGGAGCCCGCGTGCTGCTCCACGGTCTGCTCGGCCTGCAGGATTCGCGGCACGACGTGTTCGCGCACGACCGCCTTGAACAGTTCCTCCTTGGTCGCGAAGTAGAGGAAGATCGTGCCCTTCGTGCAGCCGGCGCGCCGGGCGATGTCGTCGAGGCGCGTGGCGGCGTAGCCGCGCTCGACGAACTCCTGCAGCGCCGCTTCGAGAATCTCGGCGGGCCGGGTTTCCTTGCGGCGGTGCCAGCGGGGATTCGCGCCGCGCTCGCCGGCGTTGGGATGCGTGGTCATGAGTCGATTCCGTTCCGGGTGTGCCTTCCGTTCAGAAGCAGATGAGGCGTTACTTACTGACTGGCCGGTAATCTATTCGGCAACTGACCGTCAGGTCAACAAGTTTTTTCCGACGTCCGGTCCAACGCGGCCCCCCGCAACGCCCTGCCGACATGACGATTCGCGCCGCCGGCGCTAACCTGCCGGACCCGACCTTGCCGCCCGGACCGCTGGAGAGCCTTGCCGAACGATGGCGACCGACGCCCCGCTGCCCGACCTCTCGACCCTCGTCCCGCGCGAACTGGTGGGCGAACTGCTCGCGCTCGCGCGCAACTCCGGCGCCGAGTTCGCCGACGTCTACGCCGAGCACTCGATCCTGTCCGGCTTTTCGTTCGACGAGGGCCGCGTGCGGACGGCCTCCTACTCGGTGCTCAACGGCATCGGCGTCCGGGCGATCACCGGCGACCAGACGGGCTACGCGTACGCCGACGGCTTCGGCGCCGCCGGGGCGCGCGAGGCGGCGCGGGTCGCAGCCCGCATCGCCCGCGACGGACGCGCCTCGGGGGCGCCACGCGCGTTCCGCGTCGTGGAAGCGCCCGCGCCCTTCACGCTCGCGCACCCGGCGGCGCTGGCGCTCGACGAGGCGAAGCGCGTCGAACTGCTGCGCCGCGCCGACGCCGCCGCGCGCGGGCACGACCCGCGCGTGCGCGAGGTGAGCGTGCACCTGGTGACCAGCGCCCGCTGCTTCCTGATCGCCAACAGCGACGGCGTCTGGGCCGAGGACCGCACGCTGCTCTCGCGCTTCGCGGTGACCACGCTCGCGCTGGACGGCGACGGGCGCCAGGAAGGCTTCGCCGCCGGCGGCGGCTGCGTCGAGGCTTCGTACTTCGAGTCCGAGCGCAGCCCCGAGGACATCGCCACCGAAGCCGCCGGCAGCGCCGTGCTGCTGCTGTCGGCGCGCGAGCCGGAAGCGGGCTCGTACCCGGTCGTCGTCTGCAACGGCTGGGGCGGCGTGATGGTCCACGAGTGCTTCGGCCACAGCATGGAAGGCGACACGATCCGCAAGGGCAGCAGCATCCGCGCCGTGCAAAGGGGGCAGGTGGTCGCGGCGAAGGGCGTGACCATCGTGGACTCGGGGCTCGTTCCCCTCTCGCGCGGCTCGTTCCGGGTGGACGACGAGGGCACGCCGGCGCAGCGCACCGTGCTCGTCGAGGACGGCGTGCTCACCGGCTACCTCTGGGACCGGCTCAACGCGACGCTCACCGGCAACGCGCCGACCGGCAACGGCCGTCGCGCGTCGTATCGCGACGTGCCGCTGTGCCGGATGACCAACACCTACATCGAGCCCGGTCCGCACTCGCCGGACGAGCTGATCGGGTCGGTGGACCGCGGCCTTTACTGCAAGCGCCTGGGCGGCGGTTCGGTGAGCCCGGCGGACGGCAACTTCTCGTTCCAGGTCACCGAGGCCTGGCAGATCGAAAAGGGCCGGCTGACGCACCCGGTCCGCAACGCGACACTCGCCGGCAACGGCAACGACGCCATGCTGAAGATTGACGGCGTCGGCAACGACCTGCTCATTGACGGCACCACCGGATCGTGCGGCAAGGACGGCCAGTGGAAACCCGTCGGCGTGGGCCAGCCGACCGTCCGATTCACCGGCATCACCGTGGGAGGCACCGCGGTCTGACGCTGTCCCGGAGGCACCTGCAGATGAAGCCCCTGTCCCTCTTCCTTTTCGTGTTCGCGATGTTCGCTTCCGCCGCGTCCGCGCAGGAAGGCGCCGGCGCGGCCGCGGCGAAGGCGCCGGCGCCGAAAGCCGTGTTCACGCCGGCGCCGTCCGGCCTGTACGTCGAGGTGCGCGGCGGATTCGCGCCGCAGGACCTGACCGATCCGAACGCCAACATCGCCTACATGGAACGCGTCGGCGTGGACAGCCTCGGCACGCCGACGCCGTTCCGGCGCTTCGGCGACGCGGGCGCGTACGCCGTGGAGCTCGGATTGCGGCACGGACGCTGGGCATGGGGCGTCGCGACCGAGCTGCAGCGCCAGCGCGTGCACACGTTCGCTGCGGGCACAGGGACCGGCTCGCTCGACCTGATCTCGCTCATGTCCACGATGGACGTGCGCGCCGTGACGACGTACCGGCCGGCGTGGCTGCTGGGCTTCGAAGTCGGCGGTTCGGCCGGCCTCGCGTTCGCGCACTATTCGGAGCAGTTCGCGCTGACCGTCTACCGCTCGCCCGCGAACGACGCGAGCGTCAGCGGCGCCTTTCACGCCGTGTCGTTTTCCGGCGGCCCGCTTCTCGGCTGGCGGCGGCCCCTGTACGGCAACTGGTGGCTGACGGCGCGCGGCGCCTGGCTGTGGCGCGACTTCGGCGAGCTCGAGGGTCAGTACCGGAACCGCTCCTCGGCCGGCACCGAGATCGTGGACGAGCCCCTGCGCCGCCTCGAGGACGACGCGCGGGCGAAGATCGACGGCGGCGGCTGGCAGTTCACCGCCGGTCTCAACTGGACGATCCGGGGCCGGCGTTGAGCGTCACCGACCCGGCGGGCGGGGCGACCGTCCACGCCCCGCCCGGGCGGCTGCTGGAGCTGGCCGAACAGGCTCTCGCGCGCGCCCGGGCCGCGGGCGCCGACACGGCCGACGCGTGCCTCGAAAGCTCGCGCGCGTTCACCGCGAGCGTGCTCGGCGGGCGGATCGAGACGCTGCAGCAGAGCGGCACGCTCGGCCTCGGCGTGCGCGTGATCGTGAACGGCGCGGTGGGCTTCTGCTCGGGCACCGACCTGAGCGCCGCCGGCATTGACGATCTGGCGCGCCGCGCCGTGGCGCTCGCCCGCTACACGACGCCCGACGAGGCGAACGGCGTGCCCGCGCCCGAGGAGGCCGGCGACGACGCCTCGCTCGACCTGCAGTCGTTCGATCCGCGGGCCCTCGAGTTCTCGCCCGAGCGCAAGATCGAGATGGCGCTCGAACTCGAGCGCGCCGCGCTCGGAGCCGACCCGCGCATCCGGCGCACCGACGGGGCCACGGTCGCGAGCAGCGCGGGCTCGTTCGCGATCGCCAACTCGCGCGGCGTCGCGCGCGCATGGGAAGGCACCGCGGCGAGCGCCTGGGTCGTCGCTCTCGCCGACGACGGCGGGGGAAAGCAACAGAGCGGCGTCCACGGCATGTCGAAGCGCCACCTCGCCGACCTGCCGCCCATGGAGGCGATCGGGCGCGAGGCGGCGCGCCGCGCGCTCGGCCGCCTCGGCGCGCGCCGCGTGCCGACCGCCCGCGTCCCTGTCGTGATGTCGCCCGAGGTCGCGGCGGCGTGGATCTCCGAGATCTACGAGGCCTTCACCGGCGAGGCGGTGCTCAAGCGCTCGTCCTGGCTGACCGGCAGGCTCGGCGAGCCGATCGCCTCGCCGCTCATGACGCTCGTGGACGACGGCACGATCGTGCGCGGCCTGGGCAGCTCGCCCTACGACTGCGAAGGCGTGCGCACTCGTCGCAACGTGCTGATCGACGCCGGCCGCTGCGCGTCGTTCGCCTACGATTACTACCATGCGCGCCGCACCGGTCACCCGCTCACCGGCAACGGCATCCGCGGCTTCGCGAGCGTGCCCGGCATCGGCTTTCACAACCTGTTCGTCGAACCCGGCGAATCCCCGCCCGAGGCCATCGTGCGCTCGGTGGACCGCGGGTTCTGGTACGACGACTCGGGTTCGTTCGGCTTCAACCCCGTGACCGGCGACTACTCGTTCCAGGCACGGGGCTGGTGGATCGAAAAGGGCGAGAAGGCCTATCCCGTGGACGGCGTGACCGTCGCCGGCAACTCGCTCGCGATGCTTCGCGCCATCACCGCCGTCGGCGACGACCTCGAGTTCCGCACCTCGGTCGCCTGCCCCACGCTGCTGATCGGCGAGATGACGGTGAGCGGGGAGTAGCTCGCGCACACTGCGCGGCCGGGGCGTCTACTCCAGCCACACCAGCCGCCGCGTCGCGCGCTCGGCGCCGCACGTGAAGCGCGCCCAGTAGAGCCCGGCGCGCACGCGGCCGCTCTCGCCCTCGCCGTGCCAGCGCACGACGCTGGTCGCAGGTCCCAGTGGCGCGCGCCACACGACGCGGCCCGCGAGGTCGTGGAGCTCGACGACGCCCTCGCCGCCGGTCGCTGGGGGCACGAACTCGGCGAGGCCGCGCGCGATGCTGGGGCGAACGGCGAACGCGAGCGCGGACGGCGCGCCGGACCCGACCGCGAGCGTGTTCGGGCACTCCTCCGGCCGCGCGCCGATCAGGCCGTAGACGCCCGACGGCCCGCACGGCGAGCCCTGCTCGAGCCCGAGCCCGGTCACGCCGGCCGGGAGGTCGCAGAAGCGCGGGTTCACCGCCAGGTTGCTGTCGAGCGAGCCCCACGCGCCGAGGTACGGCGCGAGGTAGTTGCCCCAGGAGTCGTTCCGCGCGAGCGACCCGAACGGCACGCTGGGCATGCGAAACCCGGCGCCGGCGTTCATGGCGGCGAGGTTGTTCTGGATGAATTGCAGCGAGTCGCCGAGCCGCGTCGGTCGCGTGGCGCGGTAGCCGTCACCACGATTGAACACGCTGGTGTTCGACGAGAGTTCGCTCGGCATTCCGGGCGCCGACGTGGACCACGCGAACCCGTCACTGCCGTTGGCCAGCGCGGTGCAGCCCTCCACGCTCCAGTCCGCGGTGCTCACCTCGAGTCCGCGCCCACCGTTTCCCGAAAACGTGCACCCACGTATCCAAAAATCGGGCCCGGGCAAGTCGTTGACCACGGACTCGTGAGCGGTGGCGGCCGTGTCCCTGAGCACGAGTCCGTCCCCGCGGTTGTTCCTGAACGTCGAGATCGTGACGAAGATGGACAGCCCGTCGTCACTCCCGCCTGTTGCCGGGACCTCCTGCCGCACGACCGCTCCGGCTCCGCCGCTACCGTCGATCAGGCAGTTGTAGATCCCGCTTCGTGAGAGCGGTCCGACGTCGAGGCCGTTGCTCGTGCACGAAACCACCGTATCCCGTTGCAACAGCACGTTCACACCTACCCAGCGACCAGTCGAGTCCGACAGAAGCCCCCGCCAGTGAACAGCTTCGCCGCAAGCTTCGAAGCGCGAGTCGTCGACTTCACAGCCGAAGGGAAAAGTCAAGAACCACGGCGGCACCTTCTCGATTTGCTCGTACCAGATCCCGGCCTTCTCCAGATCACGAAACACACTCGCTCGCACCACAAGCCCGGCGCCGAACCCGAAGTCCGCAACGATCCCATGATCCGCCTGTGAAAAGGTGCAGCCAGCAAAGGACACGCGATCGTCATTTGTGGCCCTGAAGAGGTGAATCAGCGTATCCGCCGGGCCTTCGAAGGTGCAATCGATGGCACGAACATCCCCGTTGGATGCAGCGAAGCTCAGCGGTGCCGAATGGAACCGCGATCCTCGAAAGATGGGATATCCGGGATTCTCGATCGTCCCGAACTTGGCCAGCCCATGAAAATCGCAATCAATGAAACTGGGCGGCAGCACCGCGCCACTGGAAATGCCCCTCTTGAAGACGCAACTGCGGAACTCCGCCGATTGGAAGAGTCCATAGCCAAGCTCGACATGGGTCCGAAATACCAGGTGGTCGAGCACGCACGCCATCGACCAATAGTTTGTACTGGCCAGGCTGTCTATCTCGATCCACCCCGGTTCCCTCAGGGGGCCGAGGTACCTGGGGACGGGCAGATCCAGGGCGATTGTCTCCGGGTAGCAGCCGGGGTGAATGAAGATCGAGTCGCGCCATTGGAACCACTGCTGGTGGAGCGCCGCCTTGATGGTCGCGAAGTCGCCGCCGCCGTTGAGATCCACGACGTAGTGCGTTGCGAACGCGGGAGCGGCGAGCAGCGCGAGGGCGGCGGACAGCGCGATGCGGAAACCGTGCGCGCGCGGAGCGCGACTGACCGGAGCGTGCCTGGGGAGACTCATGGATATCTCCGATATCGCAGGTGATTGCGTGGTTCGGTGACCTTGCCCGGACGCGCGCGAATTGGACACCTCGGCTGCTGGATATGCAATGTCGGCGTTGCTTACGCTTTTTCGTATCGGCGAGCACGCCGGAGGGCCGGCGACGGCTCACGTGGCCGGGAAACCGCAGCTCGCCCGGAGCCCGACTCAATGGCGCGCCCCCTGCGCTAGCCCGACCTATTCATGAACCGTGAGCCGAGAGTGACGGATGCCCGTGAAGCGCATGGAGCAGGGCTGGCCAGCGACGCAGTCGTGTCGGTGACACGTCGAGGAAGCTGGCCAGCCCTGCGACGCAGCGATTCGCGGGCAGCCGTCACTTGCAGGCCACGGGCTCGTGAATAGGTCGGGCTAGCTGTTGCGCCAGGTGCTGACGAGCGCCACGGCGCGCCGGGGCGCCGGGTCGGGCGGCCTGCCGTGGCCCAGCCGCACCAGCAGCAACGGCTCCTCGCCGGCCGCTGCGAAGCGCGTGGCCAGCGCGGCGCGGTGCTTCGGCGATTCGATCGGCGCCGAGAGCGGCTGCTGGGCGAGCCCGAAGTTCGCGACCTGCAGCGCCAGCCGTTCGTAAACCTGACCGGCGACGATCGCGGTCGCGTCGGAGCGCTTCGGGGTCGTGAGCAGCGCCAGCGCGCCGCTCGAGCGGACCGTGTCCTCGGCTTCGTGCGCCCAGCTTCCGGTGCCCCAGCCGTGCAGCAGGCTGCGCGGGTGCAGCGCGCGCGCGGCGAGCCAGCCGAGCGGGCCCCCGAGGCCGATGCGCTCGGGCGTCACGCCGTCGCCGTGGCGCCGGGCGGCGCCGTCGGAGAGCCTCAGCCAGCGGCAGCGCTCGGCCTGCGCCACCGCGTCGGCCGCGATGGACTCAGTCGCTTCGCGCACGAGCCGCCCGACGCGGCGGATCTCGTTGCGGTCGTCGATCCAGTGAAGCCGCAGGTCCTCGGGCACCTGCGCGAGCAGCTGCGCGCGCGCCGACATGGTGATGGCGCGGCCGCCGTAATGGTCGGGGTTCGAGCGCCGGTCGGGCAGCGAGGCGAACAGCATCCGGTCGCGCGGCTGATCCCCCGGCGTCCAGGTGACGCGCGCCACCACGAGCGGAGCGCCCGCGCGCACGCTGGTCCCGAACGGCAGGTACTGGACCGTCGGCTGCAGGCCCCAGGCGCGCGCGGCGACCAGCAGGTTCTCGAGCGCGGCGCCGAGCGACATCATCGCGAAGCGCTGGTCGGGGTCGCACGCCGGCAGCGCGCGGTCGGGGTCGAGCGTCAGGCGCAGCTCGGCCGGATCCACCTCGAAGCGCCACGGCTGCGCGTTCCAGAAGCTCGGCGCGAGGATCGCGGCGCCGATCAGCGCGCGCGTCGCATCGAGCGCGTTCACCGGCAGCGACTCGGGCAGCGTCCAGACGGACTCCGTCGCGGGGCGCGATCCCCGGTCCGCCCATCCGAGCCTGGGCGCGATCGCCGTGTACGCCGCCGCGCCGCCGAGCAGCACGAGGAAGCGGCGGCGGTCGAGCGTGAGGGTGGTGAACTCCGGCCGCGACGGTCGCGGGCGGGGCGCGCCCCCTGGATGGCCTTCCATGGGCACGAAAGGTGGCAGCGGCACCCGGGAGCGTCAACACTGTCTTCTAAGCGCCTGCCCGGCAAAGCCTTGAACTGCGGGTGCGACGACGCATCGGGGCCTGCGCCGTGGACTTCCACGGGCGGCCGCGGAGATCCCGGGCGTCGCCGCCTCGCGTTGCGGCCCGGCCGTCGCCGCCGTTAGCGTGCCGGCATGCCTCCCGCCCGCTTCGTCACCGCCGCCTCGCTCGAGTTCGTGGCGCGACGACTGCGCTTTCTTGGTTTCGACGTGGTCACGCACCCGGGCGCGCGGCTCGAGGAGCTGTTCGAGGCGGCCGAGCGCGAGGGCCGCGTGGTGCTCACGACCAGCACGCGCCACCCGCGCCGGTGGAGCCACGTCGCCGCGGTGACCGTGCCGGGCGCCGACCCGGCCGCGGCGGTGCGCGCCATCGCGAACGCGCACGAGCCGGCCGGACCTCCCTTCAGCCGCTGCCCGCGCTGCAATCAGGCGCTGCATCGGCGCACGAGCTTCGAAGCCATCGGCGAGGTTCCGGGCCGGGTCACGCGCGCGAACGCGCTGCTCACCTGGTGCCCGGCCTGCGGACAGTGGTACTGGACCGGCAGCCACACGGAACGGCTCGGAAAGTGGTTCGAGGCCGCGCTCGGCAGGCCGGTCACCGGCCTGTCCACCTGAACCGTTCCGTGACGAAAAGGCCTCCCGAGCCCGCCTGAAAACGTGTTTCCGGGCATTCCGGCATTGCGCCGGAGGCGGGGATTCCGCGAGAATCCGGCCGCGAACGAAGCGTGCGCGCCGGGTTCGAACCCGGAGAGATCGTGGGGAGAGGTTCGATCAGGCCCTCGATTCGTTCGAGACGTACGAAGCGCCAGGTCCGATGCGGGCGACCTTCCCGCCCGGCCTGGCGCTCTCGTTTGAGGCCCGCTGCCCCCGCTGACCTCGCGCCGGCCCGCGGCACGCCCGGCACTCGCCGCTCGCGAGTGCCGAACGCGCCGGGCTAGACTTTCGATCCCGAGCGCAGCGCCGACACCCACCCCAGCGGCCCGCATGGACCTTTCCGCCGTCGTCGTCACCTACAACTCCCGCGACCACGTCGCGGCCTGCCTGCGTTCGCTCGCGCAGGCCCGCGGCGGGCTGTCCATGGAGACGGTCGTGGTGGACAACGCCTCGGCGGACGGCACGGTGCAGGCCGTCCGCTCCGGCTTTCCGTCGGCGCGCGTGATCGAGACGGGCGACAACCTCGGCTACGCGCGGGCGGTCAACCGCGGCATCCGCGAGAGCAGCGGCGAGTTCGTGCTCGTGCTGAACCCCGACTGCGTGCTCGCCCCGGACGCGCTCGCGGCGCTGCACGAATGGATGCGCGCGCACCCGCGCAGCGCGATCGCGGCGCCGCGCATCCTGAACCCCGACGGCACGGTCGAGTACAGCGCCCGCTCGTTCCCCAGTCACCTGACGTTCCTGTTCAACCGCTACTCGCTGGCGACGCGCCTGTGGCCGGGCAACCCGTGGTCGCGGCGCTACCTGCTCTCCGACTGGGACCACGCGTCGGACCGCGCGGTGGACTGGGTCTCGGGCGCTTGCATGTTCGTCCGCCGCGCGGCGATCGAGCAGGTGGGCGGCATGGACGAGTTCTACTTCATGTTCAACGAGGACGTGGACTGGTGCCACGCGATGAAGAACGCGGGCTGGTCCGTGGACTTCGTCGCCGCGGCCAGGGTCGTGCACGCGATCGGCGCGAGCAAGGGGCGCGTCGCGGCGCGCGTGATCCTCGAGCGCCACCGCGGGATGATCCACTACTTCCGCAAGTACCACCGCACGAACCCGGCGCTCGAAACGCTCGCCGCCGGGTTCATCCACCTGCGCGCGCGGCTCATGCTGGCCGCGAACGCCCTGCGCCGCTGATGCCGTATTCCCTCCTGCTCGCGCTGGCCGCCGCGGCCGTCTCGCTCGCGCTCACCCCGCTCGCGCGCCGGCTGGCGCTGCGCGCCGGCGCCATTGATCTGCCCGACGAGCGGCGCGTGCACACCACGCCGACGCCACGCTTCGGCGGGCTGGCGATCGCGGCCGGCGTGCTGCTGGTCGCGTGGGCGGCGCGGCTGCTGCCGGGCCCCGCCGCGGCGCTCGATCCGCGCCCGCTCATCGGGCTCACCTGCGCGGCGGTGCCGATCCTCGCGCTCGGCATGGCCGACGACCGCTGGAACGTCTCGCCGTGGGTGAAGCTGAGCGTGCAGGCGTGCGCGGCGCTGGTCCTGACGCTGTTCGGCTTCGACGTGCCGGTGCTGACGAACCCGTTCGGCCCGGCCATCGAGCTGGGCGCGTTCAACGCGCCGATCACCGTGCTGTGGGTGCTGGTCGTGACCAACGCCATCAACCTCGTGGACGGGCTCGACGGCCTCGCCGCCGGCGTGGTGACGATCGCGTGCTGCGCGTTGTGGGTGACCGGGCGATTGCACGCGGACTTCTATGTCATGTTCATCTCGGCGCTGCTCATCGGGTCGTGCCTCGGGTTCCTGCGCTGGAACTTTCCGCCCGCGAGCGTGTTCATGGGCGACACGGGCAGCCAGTTCCTCGGGCTGACGCTCGCCGCCGTCTCGCTGCTCGAGAACCGCAAGGGAACCGCCGCCCTGACGCTGCTGCTGCCGCTCGTGGCCTTCGGCGTGCCGATCGCCGACAGCGCGCTCGCGCTGGTGCGCCGGCTGGTGCGGCGTCAGCACGTGTTCCGCGGCGACATCTCGCACGTGCACCACCAGTTCCTCGCCGTCGGGCTCTCGCCGCGCGCGGCGATGTTCGCGATGTGGGCGCTGAGCGCGTTCTTCGGCACCATCGCCGTGCTGCTCACCTGGCTTCCGCGCTCCTGGTCGGCGCTGCTCGTCACGGTGCTCGCGGCGGTGCTCTACGTGACGCTCGAGCTGCTCCGCACGCTGCGGCGCGCGCGCGAATCCGGCGCGGCCGCCGCGCCGCGGCGCGATACGCGCCGGCGCTGAAGCGGCGCCCGCGGGCGCCGGCGCACCGTCAGCCGAGACCCGCCGCGCGGGCGGGCGGGCGGTGGCGTCCGGGTCCCGGCGGCTGCGCAGACCGCCGGGAACCCGACGCTCGCGCGCTTTCAGTCCGCCACGGCGTCCAGCTCGAACGGCAGCTCGGGCCGGCCGGGCCGGGAGCCGTTCGCGCCGCGCAGCGCCAGACGCGCCTCGCGCTCGCGCGTTTCGGCCTCGGCGTGCGGCAGAGTCGGCGCCTGCACGATCAGCACGCGCGGACGGCCATCGAGCGTCACCCGCACGGCCAGCGCGTCGTCCTCGTCCAGCCGCTCGCGCGCCAGCAGCGCGCCGGCGTGACGCGCCCACAGGTTGCGGACCGTGACGATCGCCCCGCGACCGTCGGCGTCACGCCGCAGCGTGAAGCCGTCGCCACGCCGCGAGCGAAACGCCAGCGTCGCGCCCTCGGTGGTGCCGATGCCGCTGAACAGCACCTCGGGCTCGCCGGCGAGGCCGTCCGCCGCTTCGCGCGCGAGCCGCTGGGCCCTCCGGCCGAGCGCCAGCGGGCCGGCGCCGCGCAGCACGCGCGAGCGCCCGATCGCGCCCAGGCCCGGCGAGTCCTCGAGCAGGCTCACCTGGATGACCGAAGCATCCCCGAGGTAGGGCCCGCCGCGGCCCAGTCCGCACCGGCCGGCCATCAGGCAGGCATCGCCGCTGCCGATGCAGGCGAGGGCGCCGCGCGCCGTCTCGACGCACCACATCTCCGGTGCGCACGTCTGGCAGGCGCGGACCTCCGCGGGCCAGCAGGCCAGAGCGGCGGCCAGGGCGGCGACCACGCCGAAGACCCATCCCGCACGATCCGATCTCGTTCGCATGTCACTCTCCTTTATCTGGATGAAGCGGGGGTCGGGCGTGCTCGCGTGCGCGTGCCGATCGGTCGCGGCCGACGCCGCGGCTCACGGCTGCGCTTCGCTCACCGAGATCGCGAGCCGCGGCTTTCCCGGGCGGACCGCGTCGCGCGCGACGCGCACCAGCTCCTCCGATTCGAGCCGCACCGCCAGACGTGCCAGCGGTCGGGGCTGCGCGAGCAGCACGTAGTCGCGGCCCTCGCAGCGCACGGGCACGAGCAACGCGTCGCTTTCGGCGAGCTGCTCCTCCGCCAGCGGCCGCCCCGATTCGGCCGCGCGCACGCGGATGCGCCCGCCACGGCCCGCGGCCTGCCAGGCGAGCGTGACCCCGCCGCCCGAGGGATCGCGCAGCGCGACATCGAAGGCGTTCCCGAAGCCGACGATGGCCGCGACGACCGCGGGCGTGCCGCCTTCGCCGCCGGCCGAGGCGCGGAACGCGCGGGCCGCCGCGGCGCCGAAGGCCCGCCGGCCCACGCCGCGCGCGATGCGCGGCGCGGCCGCCGAGCCCGCGGAACTGATCGCGCCATCTGGCGGAGCCTCGAGCCAGGTGAGCTGCAGCGCCATGAGGGCGTCGCTCTCGACGGGAGGCCGCGTCCCGGTTCCGCACCCGCCCCAGGCGACGCAGCCGCCGACGCCGTAGAAGCACGCGCGGGCGCCGCCCGCCGAGACGAGGCATGCGATGCCGTCGCACTCCCAGCAGGCGAGCGCGGCGGGCGCGGACAGCGTGCAGGCGCACAGCGCGGCGGCGGCTGTCAGGGTCCTCGCGGGGCGTGAAGCGACGACGTGCTTGATCAGGCGGATCACGGCGGCTCCTCCATGGCGGGGGCGCGATCCGGGGGAAGCGTGGCGCATCCACTGCACGGCGCGTGCCGGCGCCGCGCGTCGCGCGCGAACGCGCCGGCATTGAGGATCGCGCGCGGAGGCGCGCACGAGGCGCGTACGCCACGTCGTCGCGGCGTCGCCGGCGACGCCCTGCGGTCGCGGCGGCCCGATCCCCGGCGAAATCGAATCACCCCGGCTCGCGCGGGCGAACCGGGGTGAAGGGTGAGTGCGGACGCCTGCGGAATCGCGACTACTGCACGATCGCCCAGTTGAGCTTGACGCTCCACTCCGTGATCGAGTCGGGCTCGGGACCGAAGACCGGGTTCACGACCCCCTCGCCGCGGCCCTGCACGAAGCCGGCGCGCGCATCCACGCCCAGGACGTGCCGGTCGTCGAGCGGCAGGTTCGTGCCGATGCACAGGTGCCAGCCGCCACCCGGCGCGCCGGTGTCGTCGCCGGCGGTCCGGTAGTACTTGTGGAAGTAGTAGCCGCCGCCGAAGCCCGCGTAGGGCCGCATCACGGTCTTCCACTTGAAGTGCCGGACGAACTCGGCCGTGAAGGGCACCGAGATCTCGTAGCTGGATCCGAGGTGGCCGAGGACCTCGTGACGGATCGAGGCTCCGAACGACCACTTGTTGCTGAGCATGTGCTGGTAGGCGACACCGTAGCCGCCGAGCCCGTCGCCGGCGTTCTTGCCGCCCGCGCGCGCGTAGCCGGCGCCGAACTGGATCCAGTCCGCGCCCTGCGCCCACGGACCGTCGGCGGCCCGGCGCTCCGCGTAGGACTTCTCGACCTTCGCGGGCTTGGCGGCGGCCTTCGCCTCGGGCTTCGCCGCGACGGGCGCCGGCGCGTCGGCGGCCTCGGCGGTCGTCGTGGTCAGCGCTCCGGCAAGGGCGAGCGCGGCGGCGACCGCGGCGAGTCGCTTGATTCCAGGTCGGTTGAACACCAGGGTGCTCCTCAAGAGGTGAACCGATGAACCCGGTCGGGTTTGCCCCGCGAAGGGCGGCCGGTGCGCGTGCGCACGAAGCTGGCGGGGCGGTCGGTGTGCAGTCGGAGCGGGGAAGCTAGCAAAGGCGCTCGCCCGCCCGCAATGCGGACGATTTTCCCCCGCGGGGGCTGGTAGATTCCCGCGGCGTGTCCGCGACCGTCCTCCGGCCGGTCACGCTTCGGCGGCGAAACCCCAGGAAGACGCCCCATGACACCGGATGGCTTTCGCGATGCGCTTCTGGCCGGCCTCGCCGCGCGCCTGGGCGCACTTCCCGCGCGCACGATGAACGTGGTCGCGGGCCTTTCCGCCGCGAGGCTCGAGGCGGCTCCGCCCCACGGCGGCTGGAGCATCGCGCAGGTGCTCGAGCACCTCTGCCGGGGCAGCGACGCGTACTTCGGAGCCATCTCCGCCTCGATCGCGGCGGCCCGCCGGCGCGGACGCCCGCCGCGGGCGCACCGCCGCTCGCTGTTCGGCGGCCTGCTGCTCGGGGCGATCTCGGAGTCCAACCCCCGGCGGCTGCCGACGACGCCGAGGATGCGGCCGCTGACCGTCCGCGCGGGCGTGATCGAAGCGTTTCTCGATTCGCTCACGAAGCTCGAGGGCCTGATGCACGTCGCCGACGGCGCGGACCTGCGCGAGCGCCTGTGGTCGCCGCTCGCGCCGCTGCCGCTCAACCTCGGCGACGCGTTCGAGATCCTGATCGCGCACGCCGAGCGGCACCTGGGCCAGGCCGAACGCGCGCGGCGCGCGACCGGCGGGTAGCGAAGCCGCCCGCACCGGCGCGCGAGGCGCGACCCATGGGCGGCGACGCCGCCCTCGCCGGGGCAGAACCCGGCGAGCGGCGCGCGACCGTCCCGCCGCCGCGGACGCCCCGGCGCGAATAGCGCTTCACGGCCGCGCGACCGTTCGCTAACGTGCGTGTCATGCGACGTGCCCGTCCCAGGCGATGGCTGCTGCCCGGCGTGTTGCTCGCGGCGCTCGTCGCGGGCTGCGGGGGCGGACCGAAGCAGTCGCAGCCGGTCACCTTCGAGACGCTGCCCGACACCGCCGGCCTCTCGCACGGGCTGCCCGTTGTGGATTCCCTGCAGGTCGTGCGCATGGATGGCGGCGCGCTGCGCGTGTACGGGCGCGTGAACCTGCCCGAGGGAACGCGCCTGCAGGTCGCCGTGCGCCCGCGGGGCGGCGGCAGCTCGGTCGCCATGACGCAGGCACTCGTCAGCGACGGCCGCTTCGAGACCGTGCCGATCGCCGGCGACATGGGCCCGCTTCCGCCCGGCACCTACCGCTTCGAACTGCTCGCCTACTTCACGCCCGAGTGGCAGACCGCCGCCGTGCTGCGGGCGACCGACGACGGCCGAACGCTGCGCGGCCCCGGCATCACGCGCACGAAACAGGGGGAAGCCGCCTTCCGCCTCGAAGAGGAGCTCGAACGATGAGCCGCAGCACCCCGCGCCCGCCCGCGCTGCGCTACCGGCCGGCGCGGCGCACCGACGTGGACGCGCTCGCCGAGCTGGCGCTGCGCGCCTACCGCGTCTCGAGCCTCGAAGCGCGCCGCGAGTTCTTCACCGATCATCCGCGCTTCTCGATCCGCGACGTGCGCGTCGGCGAGCTGGACGGCGAGACGGTCGCGCTGCTCGTGCTGTACCCGCTGCTCGCGTGGGTGCGCGGCGTGCGGCTGCCGGTCGCCGGCATCGGTTCGGTGGCCGTCTCGCCCGAGCACCGCCGCCGCGGAGTCGCCGAAGCGCTCGTGCGCGCGACGCTGCGCGACCTGCGCCAGCGCGGCGACACGATGTCGCTGCTGTACGCGTTCCGCTCGGACTTCTACGCGCGCTTCGGCTGGTCGCTCATCGAGCGCACGAACCTGCTGTCGCTGCCGCCCGCGGCCCTGCCGGCGTCCGAGGAATCGCGCCGCGTGCGCAAGCTGCGCATTCCCGACCGTCCCGCCGTGCAGGCGCTGTTCGAGCACCGCGCGCAGACGGCCGGTCATTTCGCGCTCGCGCGCCGCCCCGAGTGGTGGGAGAAGCGCCTGTGGACCTACGACGGCGAGTGGGTCGTGTACGAGGGCCGCCGCCGCGGCGCGATCGAGGGCTACCTGCAGTACCAGGTGGACGCCGCCGACGGGCCGTGGAAGCTGGTCGTGACCGTCAACGAGTTCGTCGCCTCGACGCCCGCCGCGCATCGCGGCCTGTGGGGGCACCTGCACGCGCTGCGCGACCAGGCCGTCGAGATCGTCGCCTCGATGCCCGGCGACGAGCTCTGGCCCGCGGTCCTGAGCGACGCGAGCAACGTGAACGGCGAGTTCAAGCTCGGCGTCATCCGCTCGACCGGGCACCTCGGCTACGGCGCGATGCTGCGGCTGGTGGACGTCAAGGGCGCGCTCGAAGTGCTGCCGATCGCGCCGCACGCGCGCGGCGAGGTGACGCTCGAGGTGGACGACCCGCTGCTGCCGCACAACGCCCGCGCCTGGCGCGTGAGCGCGCGCGACGGCCGGCTGCAGGTGCGGCCCGAGCGCGCGCACGGCCGCGGGCGCGCGCTGCCGCGCCTGTCGGCGCCGGTCGGCGCGCTCGCGTCGATCGTCGCCGGCACGCTCGCGCCCGTGCGCGCGGCCGAGGCCGGCCTGGTGGACGACGTGCGCGGCGCCGCCGAGATCATGGAGCCGTGGTTCCGCGCGCGCCCCGCCTACCTGTACTCGCTGAATGCGTTCTGAATCGCGCCGCGCCGCCGCGCGAGGCGGACGCCGACCGGAGGAAGCTTGAGCGGAACGAACTGGACCGTGACCGCGCCGCTGCGGCCGCGCTTTCGCGACACCGACGCGATGGGCCACATCAACAACGCGGTCTACGTGACCTACATCGAGGTGGCGCGGCAGGAGTACTGGCGCGCGTTCAAGGGCGACCCCGACTACCGGGTCGTGCCGTTCATCTTCGCGCGCGTCGAGATGGACTTTCGCTCCGAGGCGCTCGTGCACGAGCTGCTCGAGCTGTGCATCCGCTGCTCGTTCATCGGCGACAAGTCGTTCGGGTTCGAATACGAGATCCGCGAGGCGACGACGAAGCGCGTCGTCGTGACCGCGAGCAGCGTGCAGGTGTTCTACGACTACGCGACCAAGCGGAGCCTTTCCTGCCCGCCGGAGATGCGCGCGCGGCTCGAAGCGTTCGAAGGCCGCCCGCTCACGCGCGAGGTGAAGTCATGAACGATCGCCCGAAGCCTCCCACGTCCGTTTCGCGCCGCCGCTTCGTCGCGGTGATGGCCGCCGGCTCGGCCGCGCTGCTCGCCCGGCCCGTCGCCGCCGCTGCCGCCGCCGCGCCCGCGCGTGCGCGAGCCGCGGCCGGCGCGCAGGCCGCCGCCGCGATGACCCCCGCGCAGCGCAGGGAGTACGAGCGCCAGAAGTCCGCGACGCTCGACACCCTGAAGGTGATCCGCGGTCACGCCATGCCGCCCGGCACCGAGATGGCGTCGGTCTTCCGCGCGCGCCGCGGCGCGAAGCGGGAGCGCTGACATGGCGCTCTCCGAGGACGTCTTCTTCGCGCCCGTCACCGAGCTGGCTTCGCGCATCCGCTCGCGTGCGCTCTCGCCCGTCGAGCTGACCGAGGGCTACCTCGCGCGCATCGCCCGGTACAGCGACCGCTTCAACGCGTTCGTCACCGTGACCGCGGACCTCGCGCGGCAACAGGCGCGCGCCGCCGAAACCGAGATCGCCGCCGGCCGCTGGCGCGGACCGCTGCACGGCATGCCGTGGGGAGCCAAGGACCTGCTCGCCACCCGCGGCATCCCGACCGGCTGGGGCACGAAGTTTCTCGCCGGCCAGGTGTTCGACGAGGACGCGACCGTGGTGCGCAAGCTGCACGAAGCCGGCGCGGTGATGCTCGGCAAGACCCACTGCGTCGAGTTCGCCGGCTGCCTCGGCTACCGCTTCGCGAACGCCTCGGTCGCCGGCCCCGGCCGCAATCCGTGGAACCCCGAACGCTGGACCGGCGGCTCGTCGTCGGGCTCGGGCGCCGCCGTCGCCGCGGGGCTGTGCGCGTTCGCGCTCGGCACCGAGACCTGGGGCTCGATCCTGTGCCCCTCGGCCTTCTGCGGGCTCACCGGGCTGCGCCCCACCTACGGACTCGTCTCGCGCGCCGGCAGCATGGTCGGCGCCTACTCGTTCGACAAGATCGGACCCATGGCGCGCTCGGCCGCCGACTGCCGCATCGTGCTCGACGCCCTGCAGGGCCCCGACCCGCGGGACCCGGCGTCGAGCGGCGAGACGCTCGCGCTCGCGGCCGGCGCCTCGCCCGCGCCCGGCAAGCTGCGCGCCGCGCTCGTCTCGCTCGACTGGTCGAAGACCGGTGAGCCCGAGGCGAAGCAGGCGTTCGACGCCGCGGCCGCCGCGCTGCGCGCGCTGGGACTGCAGACCGAAGAGGCGCCGCTGCCCGAGTACCCGGCGAGCGAAGTGGCGGGCCTGCTCATCACCGTCGAGGCCCTCGCCGCGTTCGAGCCGTTCCTGAACGACGGCCGCGTCCGGCAGCTCGTGGACGACATGGCCTGGAAGCAGCGCGAGATCGGCGCCGCCATCACCGGCGCCGACGCGATGAAGGCGCAACGCATGCGCTTCGAGCTGCAGGGCAGGGTGGGCGAGTTTTTCACGAAGTACGACGTCGTCGTGACGCCCAACTTCAAGTCCGTCGCGCCGCCCGTGACCATGGACCTGAACGCCGCGCTCCCCTACGGCGACCCGGCCGGCGCGATCGGCGTCGCCTGCGGCCTGCCCGCGCTCGCGCTGCCCTCGGGCGCCGGACGCGGCGGCCTGCCCGTTTCGTTCCAGCTCCTCGGCGCGCCTTTCTCCGAAGCGCTGCTGCTCGACCTCGGCGACGCGTACCAGAAGGTCACGAAGCATCATCTCGCGCACGCGACGCTGGGGTGACCGCGGGGGCACGGGGCGCGGGCGATTCGCGTTGCCCGGCGTCACATTCAGGCAGTCTTCATTTCGCGGAGCAACCCAGGCCGTGGCGCACGGCGGGAGGAGTGTCACATGAGGTGGATCCGTTTTGGTCTTGCCGTCCTGCTGAGCGTGGCCGGCTCCGCGTCGTTCGCGGGACAGCTTCAGCTTCCCGACAATCCCGAACTGAAGGAGCAGATCCGCAAGCTGGACCTGGCTCACGCACAGGCGATCTTCAAGGGCGACTCGATCACATTGCAGGAGCTGCTGCCGGACGATCACACCGTCAATCATCCGACCAACCGCATCGTTCAGGAGAAGGCCGAGCTGCTGAAGCTGATTCGCGGAGGCACGATTCGCTACACGCGCTTCGAGCGCAGGCCCGAGAAGTTCCTGTTCTACAAGGATCTGGTCGTCGTGATGGGAGATGAGACCGTGGTTCCGGCGCCCGGGGCGCCCAACGAAGGCAAGGTGCTTCGCAGGCGGTATACGAACGCATGGATGCGACAGGGCGACCGGTGGCTTCTGGCGTTCAGGCACGCCAACAACGTCGCGGAGACTCCCGGGAAGTAGTTCCTGCACACCCGGCAGGCTCCTCCAACCGAAAGTCCCTCCGCCAAAGCGAGAAGGCATGTCCGCGATCAACCTGGCGCAGAAGCTCGAGACGTTCTCCGATCACTGGCAGCCACGCGTCGTGGGCCGGTTCAACGGGCACGACCTGCTGGTCGTGAAGGTCAAGGGCGAGTTCGTATGGCACAGCCACGAAGCCACGGACGACTTCTTTCTCGTGCTCAAGGGCCGCATCACCCTCCGCATGCGCGAGGGCGACGTGGCGCTCGCGGCCGGCGAGGTATTCGTCGTGCCCAGGGGCGTCGAGCACTGCCCTTTCGCGGAGGAGGAGGCCCATCTGCTCCTCATCGAGCTCGCGGGAACACCGAACACGGGGAACGCAGCCACGGCCGCCCCCCGTCGCACCGCATAGGCGGGCGCGCCGTCCGCCGGCCGACGATCGATCAAGCTCCACTCGTGTGTCACGTCGAGGCACCCCTCGAACACTGGAGGCCCCGTTGCCCGCGCGCAAGACCGGCAGGTCCGTGAAGCCCGCGACCCGGAGGGCGCCCGCGCGCGCGAAGCCGCGAGGCGGGACCGCGAAGGCGCTGCCCGATTCCATGCTCACCGGCAAGGCCAGCCCCGCGAAGGCGGCCGTCGGCGACGCGGCGGTCTTCGCCTACATCGCCAGCCTGCCCCAGCCCCAGCGCGGCATCGCGGAACGAGTGGACGCGCTGGCGGCACGGACGCTCGCGGGCCTTCAGCGCTCGGTGAAGTGGGGCATGTCGTACTACGGCGTCGGCGATGGCTGGTGCTTCTGTTGCGGCGGCTTCGCGGGCCACGTCAAACTCATGTTCGTGAACGGCGCCGCGCTCGAGCCGGTGCCGCCGGTGACGCCGGTGGCGATGGGCAGGGCCACGCGGGGCGTGGAGCTCGAGTCCGTGAACGATCTCGACGAGCGCCAGGTCGCGGCGTGGATGAAGCAGGTCGCGGCGGTGCCGGGCGTCGGGAGAAGGAAGCGGTAGGTCCGGCATCGCCCGCGAAGGCGGCGCAGCGCCGGAGGACAGGTCCGTGGCGGCGCATGCCCCACACCCGCGTCACCGCACGTCGCGGTCCCCGGATCATCGTGCCGAAGGGCAGGAGGATGGAGGATGGACACCCTCACGCAGGCGCAACGTGCGGAACGCTTTCGCTCGCTCCATGACCGCGGCCGCGTGCTGCTCCTGCCCAACGCCTGGGACGCGGGCAGCGCGGCGATCTTCGCCGGCCTCGGCTTCGACGCCATCGCCACCACGAGCGGCGGCGTGGCCTGGTCGCTGGGCTACCCCGACGGCGAGCAGGCGCCGCTGGGCGAGGTGCTGGCGGCGATCCGGCGCATGGCGCGCGTCACCTCGCTGCCGCTCAGCGTGGACTTCGAGGCGGGCTACGGCGATTCCCCCGAGGCGGTGGCCGCCAGCGTCCGGGCGGTGATCGAGGCCGGCGCCGCGGGCATCAATCTCGAGGACGGGATTCGTCACCAGAGCCTGCGCGCGATGGACGACGCGGCCCGGCGGATCGCGGCGGCGCGGCAGGCCGCGCGCGAGGCGGGGGTGCCGATCGTGATCAACGCGCGCGTGGATGCCTGGATCGTCGGCGGCGAATCCTCCACGGAGGAGCGCGTCGAGGAAACCCTGCGAAGGGCACGCGCCTATCTCGACGCCGGCGCCGACTGCATCTACCCCATCGCCCTCGCGAATCCCGGGGTGATCGCCCGGCTGTGCGCGGCGATTCCGGGCCCGGTCAACATCGGCGCCCGCGCCGGCCTGCCGGATCTGGCCGGGCTCGGGCGCCTGGGCGTGGCGCGCGTCAGCACGGCCACGCGGCTGTCCACGATCGCGTTCGCGAGCGCCCGCGAGGCGGCGGAGCGACTGCGGCGCACGGGCAGCTTCGAGGGCCTCGACGCCGCGCTGGATTACGGGAGCCTCCAGCGTCTGTTCGCCGCCCCCCGGGCCGACGCGTAGCGCGCCGGACGTTCCCTGCCCGGAAGTGCGCGGGCACTTCGGCGAGCGGGTCCACTCGTCCTTGCGGGAATCATGGGCAGCGCCCTCTCGAGCCTGTACATTTCCTCCGGCAGGCGCCGGAGGGACTCTCCGGCACACTCGAGGCTTCGATCGGGCCGGCACGACCTGGCGGCGCGATGGGGTCGGGTTGCGTGACGGCGCGGCGGGAAGCGGAGCGAACATGGGTGCTCGATTCTGGCTCGTGCGGTTTCTCGTCGCGACATTCGTCGCGGCCGCGTTGCTCTTCGTCGTTCGGCTCCTGCGGGGAAACGTTGCGGCGGACGCGGCGAAGTTCGCGGCGGCCTGGGGTGTCGCCTCGGGCGGGCTCTTCACGCTGACCGGCTACGTGCGCCACCGGCGGAACCCGGCGTGCATGCTTCCTCCTCCGGGCCAGAGGCAGGGACCATGATCCCCGACATCGGCTTCGAAGCCTGCGTCCTGCGCGCGGCGCTGCTGGTCGGCCGCGTTCACGAGCGTGAGGTGATCGGGTGGGCCGAGGCGCTGCTGGCTGGCATGACGGAGCCGGCCTCCTTCCTCGCCGAAGTCGCCTCGGCCAGGCCCGAACTCACGGCGCTGCGCGAGGCGCTGCGGCCCCTGGCCGCACCGGTCGAGCCGGGCGCGCTGAGCGAGGCGCTCCTCCTCTATCTCGCGACCGATCCGGTCGCGGCCGTCACGAGCACGCCGGACCGCGTGCGCGTGCTGGGACAGTTGCGCCGCGAGGGGGTCTTCCCGGTCGTGGTCGCCTCCGCGATCAAATCCTTCGAGGACCGGTGGATGCTCGCCGGCGCCGGTGTGACGGCCGATCCGTCCCTGGATTCCGAGTTCGATCGGTGGCTGCGGCACGCGCGCGGGACGGCGTACTACCGACTCACGCCCGGGCACCCGGACGAGCTGGCCGCGTTGTTCGGCGCGCTGTCGCGAAAGGTGGTGCGCGATCGGCGGGCGCAGCTCGCGCCCGGGAGCGGCTGTCGCGCATGGCTCGTGGGTTCGCGCTCCGAGACCGGCCGGGCGCTCATGCTGAACGAGCCGCTGTGGCGCGTTGCCGTGGCCGAGTTCTCGCCGCTGCCGCTCGGGAGCCGCATTCCGTACGCGCGGATTCCCGGGAAGGCGGTGCTGGTGCTGGACGAGGCGACGGCCGAGCCGATGGGCCTCGAGGCGGCCGGCCGGCTGCTCGCGGCGGTCTGACGGCGACGACGCAGCGCTTCACGGGCATCCGTCACTCTCGGCTCACGGTTCATGAATAGGTCGGGCTAGACTTTTCGTCCCGCCACGCCGTCGGGATCCTCCCGCGCCCGGCGGCCCGAACGAAAGGTCCCATGCGCCCGCACCTCGCTCTGCTTCTCGCCGCCACGTTCGCGTCGTTCGCGGCGCCGACCGCCGCCGCGCCGAAACGCGCGCTGTTCGACAACACGCACGCGGAGACCGCGGGCAACGCCGACTGGATCGTGGACACCGACATGCCGCTGCCGCTGCCGGATCAGTCCACGGTCGGGCCGGCGACACCGCGCACCTACTGGCTGGGGGCGATTTCGTCGTGGGGCGTTGATCTGGTCAAGCGCGGCTTCGAGGTGACGACCCTCTCGGCGCCCAACGCCATCACCTTCGGCGACACGACGAAACCGTACGACCTCTCGAAGTTCGACGTGTTCATCGTGCCGGAGCCCAACACGCTCTTCACCGCCGGCGAGGCGGCGGCGATCCTCGCCTTCGTCGCCGGCGGCGGCGGGCTGGTCGCGGTCGGCGACCACGGCAACTCGGATCGCAACGGCGACGGCTGGGACTCGCCCGAGATCTGGAACGCGTTCGACCCGACGCAGTCGCTCGGCGTCCACTGGCAGGTCTTCGGCGAAGCGAACAACAACATCACCCAGAACAGCGGCAACGTCGGGACCTCGCCCGCCGATTCGATCGTCCACGGGGCCGTGGGGATCGCCGACAGCGTCGAGTTCCACAACGGCACGACGCTCGTGCTGAATCCGGTCGCGAACCCGCGCGTGCGCGGCGTGATCTGGATGAACGGTCTGGCGCACGGCAACACCGGCCTGATGGCGGCGCGTTCGGAGTACGGCGACGGCCGCGTGTTCTTCCTCGGTGACAGCTCGCCGATCGACGACGGTTCGGCGCAGCCCGGCAACAGCAGCATCTACGACGGCTGGGGCGAGGCGAGCGGACGCGACAGCCTGCTGCTGATGAACGCCACGATCTGGGCGGCGCGCCGCGGGCCGGTGACGCTGTCGGTCGCGCCACCGGTCGCGGGCGCGCTCGCGTTCGCGCCTCCCGAGCTCAACCCGAGTTCGGCGGGCGTGACGCTGCGCTTCTCGCTCGCCTCGCCGGCGCGCGTGCGGCTCGAGGTGCTCGACTGCGCCGGCCGCCTCGTGCGCGTGCTGGCCGAAGGCGGGCAGGGCGCGGGCGCTCACGCCGTTCGCTGGGACGGCTCCGGACCGCAGGGCGGCGCCGTGGCGCCGGGGCTTTACTTCGCGCGGCTCACCGCGCCGGGCGCGATGCTCACGCGCCGCATCGCACGACTGCGCTGAGGTCGGCGCCGCCGCCGCGGCGCCGGCACCCGGCGTTGCGGCGTCAGCGCGGCGCCGGGCGGCGCGGCACGCCCCACAGGCGCTGCAGGACGAAATCGAGAACGCCGATGGACTGCGTGCGCTGGAAGTACCAGAGCGGGAATCCCGAGAACACGAACGGCGTGTTTTCGTTGCCGTGGTACAGGGTCATGATCGGTCTGCCCGAGCCGACGGCGCCGCCCGACGTCGCGTACAGCGTGTCGAGCACCGGCGTCATGAGCTGGAAGTTCGGGTCCGGGTCGCTGTCCTGCACGATCGTGTTGGCCTTGCTCAGCACCTCGGCGTTGAAGACGCTCTGGTAGTAGTCGTTGGGCAGCAGCCGGCCGGGCGCGTAGGTCGCGATCGGATCGGTGGCCGCGGTCTTCTCCGACAGCGTCGCGGGCAGCGCGGAGTAGTCGGGCATTCCCGGCCACGGGTAACGCCCGGCCGTCGAGCGTGCGGCCTGGCGGCCGAGCCCGGTCAGGATCTCGCTGCGCCAGTGCGGGATGTCGAACATGAACCGGCCCTGGACGAGCTCGCTGTCGGCGCTCGAGAAGGTCAACGCGCTGGTGCCGTACTTTTCCCATTCCTTCTGCAGGCACATCGCGGCGCCGCCGCCCATCAGCCAGCCCTGCCCGCCCTGCGCGACCCAGACCGTGAGCGGGTTCGACTTGCCCGGGTACGACACGGCGTGCAGCACGGGCATCGGATCGCGCGGGTAGTCCACGGGGTTCAGGTAGGTCGCGCTCCTGCCGTCCACGATCCAGATGATCTGGCGGTAGCGGCTGAGCAGGCCCAGCGGCAGCTGCCCTCCCGGCAGGAAGCGCGTGCCGAGCGTGTCGAAATCGTAGCCCGCGAAAAGTCCCGGCGGACTGAGCGTGCCCGCGGCGTAGCCGCGCCAGGGCACGCCGCCGACCGCGCACAGGAAGGTGTCGAACTCCGCCGCGGTCGGCCACGCGCCGCTCGGGGCGGCGAGGTTGCCGTTGGCGAGGCGCGTGTCGAGCTTGAAGCGCGTGTCGTCCACGATCAGCAGGCCCTTGTCGAAGGTGGCCCGGATGGCGTCGAAACGCAGGACCGCCATGCTCATCTGGCCTTCGTTGTCGCGCGCCTGCAGGTAGAAGAAGTGGGTCTCGCTGCTCTGGCCCTGCGGCGGGACGATCGGCGGCAGGACGCATTCCGTGGTGAGCGGCGACCAGCGGCTCCAGTGCCCGACGTCGAGCGCCTCGTCGGAGCGCGGAGTCTGGTCCGAGACGTCCCCGTCCAGTTTCCAGCGATAGCCGCCGACGAACGTGCCGCTGTGCGTCGTGCCCGACCAGTTGAGCCGGAGCGGAACGCCGGCCGGGAACTCGGCGCCGATGTAGGTCGCCGGATCGATCGAGAAGATCGGCGTGGTGAACTTGTAGTAGAGGAACTCGTTCCACAACGTCAACGCCGGCCCGAGGGCGTTCGAGTACGAGACGTTGAAGAGCAGCATGTTGTCGTCGAGGCTGAAGACCGGCGAGAAGGCGCCCGCCTCGTCGAACGCCACGAACACGGCGAGCTTGAGCCCGGGGGTCAGGTCGCGCAGCGTGAGATCGGTGGTGTCGCCGCCGACCGAGTCCCAGGTCGCGAACGCGGGCCCGTAGCGGCGCCGCAGCGTGTCGGGCTCGAGCAGGACGTTGAGCAGCGTGATCTCGCCGCCGTCCTCGAAGACCTTGTACTTGTACCGGACCGGCGCGTGGCTGGTCCGTCCGTCGGGGTCCTCGCCCTTCCAGGTCACGCGGAACGAGGAACCGAAGGTCGGCGTGAACAGGTGGTTGAGGATCGGCGTCTGGATCTTGATCGTCGGGGTGATCGTGAAGGCGTTGAACGAGCGGTGCTCGGGCAGCGAGGCGAGTCCGCCGTTGTCCACGGCCTTCATGACGAAGGTGTGGTAGGCGTGCCCGGTGCGCGCGGTCGCCGAATCCACCTGGTCGGCGCGGAACACGAACGTCTGCCGGTTCGCGGTGGTCGAGACCCAGGGCGTGTCGGTCCCCGCCGTCGTCGGCGGGTCCACACAGTAAAGGTAGTGGTCCACGACGCCGTCGGCGTCGAAGCCCGCCCAGCGGATCTCGTAGGCGTAGAAGTACGGCTGGGTCGTCGAGGCGGGAACCTGCGTCAGTTCCAACTCGGGGCGCTGGTTGGCCGGCATCAGGCCGACGTACTTCCCCTTGCCGCAGCCGCCGAGCGCGAGCAGCGCCACGAGTCCGGCGAGCGCGAGCCGGCGGCCCGCGCGGGGGCGCGGGCGGTCGTCGCTCACCTCAGCATCTCGCGCAGCGTCAGGGTCAGCGCCTCGGTCCCGCCGTCGCGCCGGACCGCCAGCGTGACCTTGCGGCCGTTCTCGCCGCGCTCGAACAGGTTCTCGAGGTCGCGCAGCTTCCAGTCGTCCATCGCGCGGCCGTCCACCGCCGTCACCTCGTCGCCCTCGCGCAGGCCGGCCCTCGCCGCCGGCGAGCCGGCCAGCACCGAGCGCGCCAGCACGCGGCCGCCGTCGCGCACCAGCAGCACCCCGGCGCGCGTGAACGAGTCGCGCTCGCGGTAGCGCGCGCCGGGCTCGAGCCACACGCGCCGGCCGTCGTAGTCGAGCGTCACGCGGAAGCGCTCGAGGATGCGGTTGCCGACGTTGCCCGCGAACTCCTCGCTCGCGAACGCGCCCTCGGTGGCGTGCGAGATCGAGACCATCGGATCGGCCCAGTGGTAGGGGCCGAACGCCATCTCGCGGGCGCGGCCGAGCGAGCTGGTGAAATGCCCGCCGAAGCCGGCGCCGGTCACGGTGCGCGCGTCGCGCAGGCGCTTCTCGAGCCCGTGCTTCTTCGCGAACGGCGAGTGCAGGTCCACGGTCGAGCTGCTGCCGACGTCGAGCCGGAACAGGCCCTCGTACCGGCCGTCGAGCGTGCCGCGCAGCGCCGGCACGACGCCGTTCATCACCATCGGCAGCGGCGCCTCGCTGCCGGCGAAGTGGAACGTCTTCGGGTCGTTCAGCACCAGCACGTCGCGGTCGTAGTCCAGCGTCACCACGAAGCGGCTGATGAAGTCGTAGCCGACGATCCCGGCGATGTCGCGCCAGAAGTAGGGCGCGAACATCGGGTTCACCGACAGCACCGCGACGCGCAGGTCGTGCAGCTCGACGCCGTCGCCGTCGGGGCCGCGCACGGCGAGCGAGGCGATCTTCGCGAACGCGGCGCTGCCCGAGGCCCCCGCGCCCGCCGCCTGCATGCGGCCCTCGGTCGCGATGCCGTGCGTCGCCGCGAACGTGCTGTCGAGCACCGTCACGCTGGCGCCGGTGTCGAACAGGAAGTCCTGCTCGGGCCCGCCGTTGATCGAGGCCCTGAGCCACACGTGACGCGCCGTGTAGTCGAACGGCAGCGTCGCGCGGCCCGGCTTGCCGAGCCAGGTGATCGCGTTGCCGCCTCCCGAGTCGGGCAGCGCGAAGGCGACGCCGGCGACGCTCACGTTCGTGGTGACCGAGTCCACGACAGCGCGCATGCGGTTGGCCGGCATGCTCGAGACACCCGTGACGCTGACGAACGGCCGCAGCCGGCCGGCGGCGCGCCGCCAGTCGGCGAAGTCGGTGGTGACCCACGACTGGTCGTGCGGCGCCTCCATGCGCACGAGCAGTCCGGTCGAATCCGAGAACCACAGCTTGCGCGGCTTGAGCTCGGCCGCGCCGGGCGCCTCGATCGCCAGCACCGTGCAGGCGCCGAGGGTGTCGCGCTCGCGGCCCGCGACGCTCACCCGGCCGCCGCCCTGGTCCGGTTCGCTCCAGCGCTCGAGCTCGAACCAGGTCGCGACGCGCGATTCGAGCAGGTCGCGATCGGCGAGGCTGACGACCCGGCCGGTCGTCGGGTCGGTGCGCCAGCTCGCTCCGCCTTCGCTGCCCTCCGAGAGCTTGAACGGCCCGAGCTCGGTGCGGCTGAAGTGCCGGTCGGGCCGCGCCGACCAGGTCTCGACGAAGCCCGTGAAGCCGAAGGCCTGCACGCGTGCGTGCGTGTAGGTGGTCTGCTCGGCCGCCGCGGCGGCGGCCCCGCCCGTGACCTCGAGGTAGCGCGCGACGACCCGCGCCGCCTCGGGGCTGATCTCGGCGCGGGCGGCCGGTGCGAACGGCCCGGTCGCGATGGCGACCACGAGCGCGGCGGACGCAGCGGCGGCACGCGGCGCGAAGGATCGGGGCATCGGGACTCCCTCTGACAGGTCGCGGACAGGAGGCGAACGGGCGGGAAGTCTAACGGAGCGCGCGGGCCCGCCGAAACCGGAACCGCACGGGCGCCGCGCCGGCTCGTCCGGGCGCGGCCCCGCCGGAGCCGGCGGGCATTGCGTCCCGCGCGCCCGCCGTGCTACTTGTGCCCGGCGCGCCGCTCCCTCCACAACGAAAGGACTCGACATGATCCGCAAGCTCGTCCTCACCCTCGCCGTCGCCGCGCTCGTGCCGGCCGCCGCGTGGGCGAACCCGTTCCAGACCTTCGGCCCCCACATCGGCTTCTCGACCGACCCGAGCCAGGTCGTCTTCGGCGGCCAGCTGCAGATGGGCGACGTCGCCCCGCAGCTCGACTTCGTGCCGGGCGTGGACCTCGGCATCGGCGACGACATGACGATCGTGTCGCTGAACGGCGACTTCCACTACCGCATCGCCGTCTCGGGCATGAGCTGGCAGCCCTACGCGGGCGGCGGCATCGCGGTCCACTTCGTGAGCTGGGACGCTCCGGGGCCCATCGGCGACAGCAGCGACACCGTCGCCGAGGGCACGATCGTCTTCGGCGCCGACGTGCCCACGCAGCGGGGCAGCCGCTTCTTCGTCGAGGGCAAGATCGGCCTGGGCGACGGCCCGGACTTCAAGGTCCTCGCCGGCTGGCACTTCAAGCTGCGGTAGCGGCGCCGCGACACCTCGCCAAAGGCCGACATCGCGGGCCGCCTCGATCGAGGCGGCCCGCGATGTCTTGCGCCGGCCGTCAGTCCTTCGCGCCGCCGCCCGCGGCCCGCAGCCGCTTCACGAACTCGGGCGCGTTCACGAACCCCTCGACGCGCGTGTCGCCCACCTCGGAGCCGTCGGGCGCGAGAAAGACGATCGTCGGCACGCCGCGCACCGCGTAGCGCTTGCGGAAGGCGATCGTCTCGGGCGAGTCGTCGTTCGTGAGGTCCACCTTGTAGGCGTCGAACGGACGCGCGGCGGCGACCACGTTCGGGTCCGGGAATGTCTGCAGCTCGAGCTCGTGGCACGGCACGCACCAGTCGGCCGAGAAGTCGAGCAGCACGCGTCGTCCGCCCGCGAGGCTCGCCTGCACGGCCTGCTCGTCGTAGGGCCGGAACGGGATCGAGCGTGAGGCGGCGGTCGTCACCTGCAGCGTGAGCCACACGCCCGCGAGCACGGCGAGCCCGCCGCACACGTTCTTCAGGAGCCGGAAGCCCCTGCGGACGTTCGCGCTCTTCTCCATGAACCCCAGGTAGAGCCCGCCCAGCACCAGCGCGGCCGGCAGCAGGTAGGGCGCCAGCTTCGGCGCCAGCCCGAGCAGCACGTAATTGAGGCCCAGCGTCGCGAGCACGACGCCGAACAGCTTCTTCACCCACTCCATCCACTCGCCGGCGCGCGGCAGGCTCTGGAGCGAGCCCGAGAACGTGGCGAGGAACAGGTACGGGAACCCGAGGCCGAGCGAGAGCGTGAACATCGAGCCGAGCCCGAAGCCGACATCGGCGCGCTGCGCGAGGATCGCGAGCAGCGCGACCACGAAGGGCCCGACGCAGGGCGCGGCGACGATGCCGACGAGCAGCCCCGAGAGGAACAGGCCGGCGAGCGTCGAGGTGTTCGCGCCGCCCGCACGGTCGAGCACCCAGGTCGGCGGCGACATCTCGTAGAAGCCGAACATCGAGAGCGAGAGCGCGACCAGCACGAGGCCGAGGCCCACCAGCACCCAGGTGTTCTGCAGCGCCGCGCCGAACAGCCCGCCGGTCGCGGCGGCGACGGCGCCGAGCGCCGAATAGGTGACGCAGATGCCCAGCACGTAGACGACCGCGTTGCGCAGGACCTTGGGCAGCGCCTCCTTGCGCCGCGCGCCGAAGATCGAGACCGTGATGCCGAGCATCGGGAAAACGCACGGCGTCAGGTTGAGCAGCAACCCGCCCACGAACAGCGCGAGGAACCAGGCGAGCCCGCCGCCGGCGAGCGCGTCGCTGAGCCGCTTCTGCACCGCTCCGCCGGCGGGTGCGGTGGCGGCACCCGCGCCCGCGGGGCGCTCGGTGAAAAAGCCCGTGCCGGCCTGCGGCGCGGGCGCCGCGCCCGCGGCGGCGCTGTCGGAGCCGGCCGGCCGGTCGAGCGGGCGGCCGGTGCTGTCGAAGGCGCCGTCGGCGCCACCCGTCACCGTGACCGCGACCGTGAACGGCACGTTCGCGGGCGCCAGGCACACCTGATCGTTACAGCCCTGGTACGAGACGCGACCGCTCAGGAGGTGAACGCCGTTGCCGGGCGCGGCGGAAGCGGTGAGCGGGATCGTGACCTTCGTCTCGCCGTCCCAGACCCACAGCTCGGAGTCCTCGAAGGCGAACTTCGCCTTCTTCGGCGCCGGGTACGTCGGAGATCCGGCGGAGACGCCGAAGCCGGCGCGTACGAACACCCTGGTCGGAATGTTGTAGTCGAGCGCCGGCGGGTTGGCGTTGATGTGCCAGCCGGGCAGCACGGTGAGCGTCACGGTCGTCGTCGCGGTGCCGCCGGGCCCGAGCGTGACCGGGGTCGCGCTCGCCCGCACCAGCGTGCCCGCGGCCGGAATCGCGGGCCCGGAGTCGCCGGGCTCCTCGCCCCCGGCCTGCGCGCCGGCATCGCCGCCGCCGGCCGGCGCCGGCGCCTGCTGCGCGTGCGCCAGCGGCGCGAGGCCGAGCGCCACCGCCAGCAGCGCCCACAGGAGTCGCTTCATCGCTTGCATTCCCCTCTCTCAGGCGCCCGCGGGCGCGACCTCGTCGAGTTGAGCTGCGAACGCCTCCGGCTCCGTCACCGGCAGCCGGCACGCCCGGTCCACGCACACGTAGCCGGTCGCGCGCCCGTCCTTCGGCGCGAGCGTCGCGGCGAACGGCGCGAGGCGCGAAAGGCGTTCTCGCGAGGCGTCGTCCACCACCAGCAGGTCGTCGAAGGGCCGGAAGCGCGCGCGCGCCGCCGCCAGCAGCGCGTCCCGCCCGGGCGACGGCTCGCCGGCGACGACGACGTGGCGCGACGGGTGCGCGGCCAGGTCCATCGCGACGAGCATTTGCGGCATCGCCCAGGCGTTCCCGGAAAGGCGCCGGGAATAGTAGTCGAGAAGGCGGCGCGACTTAAGGCGCCAGTCCCGCCGCTCGCCGAGCGCCGAGAGACGCACGAGGTTCCCGGCGGCGACCGAGTTGCCGGCCATCTCGGCGCCGTCGAAGCCGTCCTTCATGCGCACGCGCACCGAAGCGTCGCCCGCGGGGCTTTCGAAGAACGCGCCGTCGTGCTCGTCCCAGAAACGCTCGATCTGCGCTTCGGTGAGCGCGACCGCCCGCTCGAGCCACAGCGGCTCGAAGGTCGCGCGGTACAGCTCGAGCATGCCGCGCGCGAGGAAGGCGTAGTCGTCGAGCTGGCCCTCGCCCGCCGCTTCGCCCTCGCGCCAGCGCCGGCGCAGCGCGCCACCCGCCGGATCGCGCAGCCGCTCCCAGACGAACGTCGCGGCGCGCGCGGCGGCCTTCGCCAGCGCGGGCTCGCCCAGCACGCGCGCCCCGCGCGCGCACGACGCGATGGCGAGGCCGTTCCAGGCGGTGACGACCTTGTCGTCGCGCAGCGGCCGCGGCCGGAGTTCGCGGGCGGACAGCAGCGCCGCGCGCGCCCTGGCCAGGCGCGCGCCCAGCCCGGCCGCGTCCGTGCCGAGCCGGCGCGCGAGCTCGTCGAGCGCGTGCGCTTCGTGCAGGACGCTCGCGCCGTGCTCGAAGTTGCCCTGCGGCGTCACGCCGTAGCGCAGCGCGAAAAGCCTCGCCTCCTCGCCTCCGAGCACGCCGGCGAGCTGCGCCGGCGTCCACACGTAGAAGCGGCCCTCCTCGCCTTCGGAGTCGGCGTCCTCGGCCGAGTGGAACTCGCCCCCGGGTCCGGTCAGGTCGCGCGCCAGGTAGCGGAACACGCCGCGGGCGGTGTCGGCGTAGGCGGTTTCGCCGCAGGCGTGGAACGCGTCGAGGTACGCGTCGGCGATCAGCGCCTGGTCGTAGAGCATCTTCTCGAAGTGCGGCACGAGCCAGCGTTCGTCCACCGAGTAGCGGTGAAAGCCGCCGCCCAGGTGGTCGTGCAGGCCGCCCGCCCGCATCGCGTCGAGCTGCGCGCGCACCATGTCGAGCGCGTTGCCGCGCTCGTGCGGCGCGCGTGCCCACCAGCGCAGCAGGAACGCCAGGTTCACGGTCGAGGGAAACTTGGGCCGCCCGCCGAAGCCGCCGTTCGCCTTGTCGAACGAACGCTCGAGCGCGGCCGCGCACTGGCGCGCCAGCTCGTCGTACGCGGCCGCTTCGCCCCCGGCCCGCGCCAGCGATTCCACCGCGGCGAGCACGCGGGAACCCTGCTGGACCAGCGCCGCGCGCTCGTTCGTCCATGCTTCGTGCACGCGCGGCAGCAGCTCAAGCATGCCCGGGCGCGAGTCCACGGCGCGCGGAGGAAAGTAGGTGCCGCCGTAGAACGGCTCGAGCTGCGGGGTCAGGAACACGTTGAGCGGCCAGCCGCCGCCCATGCCGGCCGCCTGCATCGCGGTCATGTAGACGCGATCCACGTCGGGCCGCTCTTCGCGGTCCACCTTGATGCACACGAAGTGCGCGTTCAGCGCGGCGGCGACTTCCGGGTCCTCGAACGACTCGCGCTCCATGACGTGGCACCAGTGGCAGGTCGCGTAACCGATCGAAAGGAAGATGGGCCTGTCCTCGGCGCGCGCGCGCGCGAACGCCTCCTCGCCCCACGGGTACCAGTCCACGGGGTTGTGGGCGTGCTGCAGCAGGTAGGGGCTCTTCTCGAGCGCGAGTCGGTTGGGCGCGGACATGGGCGGCGATTATGCCCGGCCGCGCGGCACGCCGTGTCAGGAAACGTCTGGCGCGGTGCCGCGGGGGCCCCGGCCCGAACTACAGCGCCCGCGGGCTCTTCTCGCCGATCAGCCGGCCCAGCCACCAGGCGGCGGCGAGCAGCGCCGCGGCGAGCGGCAGCAGGCCGGCGACGAGCCCGGCGTCGGCGATCACGCCGGAAAGCCCGGTGGCGGTCAGCGGCCGGGCGACGGCGTCGGCGACGCGGGCGAGCGGCGCGAGGGCCCCGCCGGTGGCCGCGCCGATGCGGACCGGATCGAAATCGTTCGCGGCGGCGAAGCCGAGCAGCGCCACGCCGGCCGCCAGCGACGCGGCGATGGGCGGCGTCGCGAGCGCCGCGAGGCTGGCGCGCGCGACGTCCGAGGGCGCGAGGCGGACCTGCGGCATGCGTTCGACCCGCGTCATGAGCCGGTCGGTGAAACCCGCGGGCACGGTCTCGTCCGCGGCGGACAGATGCGACGCGAGCGCGCGCTCGAGGTCGCGCGCTTCGGCGAGCGCGCGGCCGCACAGCGTGCAGCCTTCCGCGTGCGCGAGCGCCTCGCGGCTCAGCGACGCGGCGTCGCCGGCCTCGAGCGCCAGCAGGAACGTTCCGCAGTTCATCGCGATTTCTCCTCTTCGCGCGCCCAGGCGGCGCGCAATGAGGCGCGCGCCCGGTGCAGGTGCGTCTTCACCGTGTTCTCGTGCATGCCGAGCACCCGCGCCGCCTCCCGCACGGAGCGGTCCTCGAAATAGAAGAGCGTGACCGCCGCGCGCTGCGTGTGCGGCAGCGCGTCCACCAGCCGGCGCACGCGCTCGTCCGAGGCGGCCCCCGTGGCCGCGGGCCGCGCGCCTTCCTCGGGCCACGAGGGAGCCGCCGACTCGTGGCGGCGGCGTGTGCGCAGCGAGTCGAGCCGGTCGAGCGCGCGGCGATGGACGATGCGGTGCAGCCAGGTGCCGAAGCTCGACTCGGCGCGGAAGCCGGGCAGCGCCGACCAGGCGCGCAGGAAGGCGTCCTGCGCGCACTCCTCGGCCTCCGCCTCGTCGCGCAGCAGACGCCGCGCGAGCGCGAGCGCGCGGCCCTGGTGCCGCTCGACGAGCTCGCGGAATGCCGCCGACTCGCCCGCGCGGGCGCGCGCGATCAGCGCGTGTTCCCCGGCGTCGGGAGCGGGCACCGGATCCTCAGCGGCCGGAGCCGCGGCGGCGGCCTGCTCGAGCGTGGTCGTGATGGCCATCACGCCTCTTGGACGGCGGCCGGGCGGCCGGGGTTTCGGCGTTCCTGCCGGCGCGGCGCGGACCGACCTCGCCGCCGGCGCCCGGCTCCGGCCGCCCGGGCTGAAACCGCGGCCGCCCGGCCGCCGTCCAAGCAGGCGAAACGGATCGAACGGCCGCGGCCCCCGCCGCGCCGGAACCACTCACAAGGGGGAAGACCATGGGCGGAGAAGACGTCGGTGCGCTCGTCGTGGGGGGCGGAATCATCCTCGGCGGCACGGCCATCCTCGGTGGAATCGTGTCGGGCATCTTTCGCAGCTACCAGCGCCAGCGGCTGGTCGAGCTGGTGCAGCGCGAACGCATCGCGATGATCGAACGCGGCGTCGAGCCCGGCAAGCTGCCGGCGGTCTCCGAGCACGCGCTGGCCCTCGCGTTCGGCAACGGCGCCGGCGACGAGCGCATCCTCGTCGCGCGCCGCCGCCAGCGCCTCATCATCGCCGGGCTGGTGTTCGCGTTCTTCGGGCTCGCGCTCGCGCTGCTGCTCGGCCAGGTCGCCGGCAACGACAACGTCTGGGCCGTCGGCGCGATCCCCTTCTCGATCGGCGCCGCCCTGCTGCTCGGCTCGCGCGCGGTGAAGATGCCGGTCTGAATCGGTTTCAGCGATTCGGCAGCAGGGGCTCGACGACGGTGCGTCCGGCGAGGGCGAAGCCATGGATGGCGAGAGTCCGAGTGGATGCAGCGCGGCGAGGCAGGAAGCCGAGCAAGCGGGCCGCCGTCGAGCCCCTGCTGCCGAATCGCTGAATGTCCGCTAGAACACGAACGGCACGAAGCGCTTCGTGCGGAGCGCGTAGTCGGCGTAGCCGGGGATCCGCTCCCGCAGCAGCTTCTCCTCGTCGGCGATGCGCACGATCACGGCGGCGAGCAGGGCGGCGGCGATCGCGAGATTGACGACCGTGCGGTGCTGGAGCGCGCCCGACCAGACGAGCGCCTGCGCGGCGGTGTACATCGGGTGCCGCAGCCAGCGGTAGGGGCCCGCCTCGATGAGCCGCGGCTGCTTCGGTTCGGGATGGACGCTGAACTGTCCCGGCGGAAACGCGGCCCGCGCCCAGACCGACAGCGCGACCGCCGCCACCTGCACGGCGATCACCCCGGGCGATCGCGACAGCAGCTGACGCGACAGCAGCAGCCACAGGATCGCGAGCGCGTGCAGCGGCCCGGCGTAACGTGAGACGAGCTTCACCGCTTCGCCCCGGCGACCCGCCGCCGTCCGCCTCCCCACGACTTCACGATGCGGGCCGTGCGGATGCGGTCGAGGCGCGGAAAGGCGCGTTCGAGCCATGCCCCGCCGGCGATCGACAGCGAATCGCCCGCGATGGGCGCGTTGCCGTGCTCGCCGTTCAGCCGGCCGAGCACGTCCAGCCCCCCGACCACCTCGGCGACGACCGGGAAGCCGGTGACGCCCAGGTACCGCACGGTGTCGAGGGCGGCGCTGGCGTTCGTGCTGATCGCGATCTCGACGCCGCGCGTGCCGGGCCCGCCGCGCGCGAAGCTGACGGCGCCGGCGCGGTGCGTTCGCACGACCGGTTCGTCGGCGAACGTCGCCCGCTCCCACGCATGGCTCACGGCCGTGTCGCCGCTGGTGCCGAACTGGACCACGCGCCCGCCGCGGACGCTCATCGTTTCGCCGACGCGATAGATCGTCAGGCCGTCGAAGTAGCCCGAGCGCGTCAGGTGCCACAGCCGGTCCACGCCGAGCGGCGACCAGGCGCGCACGGCCTTCATGACGAAGCGGCCCTTCGTGGTCTCGAAGCTGGCGAGGAAGCTGTCCGGCGCCGCCTGACCGAGCGGCAGATCCGTCGGCAGCACCCTTCGCTCGCGCGGCGCGACCGCGGTCAGCGCGGCGAACGCGAGGAGCAGCGCGAGCGCCCGAAGCGGCCGGCGGCGACTCCCCGCGCGATCGCGGGGCGACGGGTTCGGCGCCTGCTCCGCCCGCACGCCGCGGACTTCCCCGCCGCGCGGACGCGCACGCGGCGCGAGCGTGCGGCTCAGGCGGTGCGTCGCGTCACCTTCAGGCGGAGGCCGGCGTGCCGGCGCCGACGTCCAGCCAGTTCACGCGCTCCCGGTAGAGCTCGGGGTCGAGGCGCTTCAGGTCCATGTAGCGGCCCCGGTGGCAGGTCACGAGGATCACCTGGTGTCCGCCCGCGAGGCCCTCGACCAGCGTCTTCATGCCGGCCTGAAGCCGCGCGTCGTCGCTCGTCGCGAACGCGTCGTCGAGCAGCAGCGGCAGCGGCTCACCGCCGCGCGAAAGGAACTCGCTCACCGCCAGGCGGACCGCGAAGTAGAGCTGGTCGCGCGCGCCGGCCGAAAGCTGCAGGTGGGCCTTGCCGCGCGAGACCAGCGGCCCGCCCTCGAGCTGGACCGAGAAGTCGAGGTCTTCGCCGAAGCGAAGCTGGTTCACCTGCGCGCCGAAGCCCGTGAGCAGCTCGCCGACGCGGGCATTGAGGAAGTCGGCCCACTTGCGATGCGTGTCGGTCGCCACCTTCTGGATGGTCGCGCGGGCGAGCTCGACGCTCTCCTTGAAGGTCTTCGCGCGGGCGAGCGCGCGGGCGAGCCGCTCGAGCTGCGATTCGAGCTCGGGACGCAGCTGCGTGTGCCGCCGCCAGACTTCCTCGACCTCGAGCCGCAGGTCCCCGCGCCGCTGCTGGGTCTCTTCGAGCCGCGCGCGGCACTGCCGGGCCTCGACCTCGATCTCGTCCGGCTGGCGCGGCGAGGTGATGTGCTCGCGGCCCGCTTCGAGCATCGCGATCCTCTGGCGTCGCTGCTCGATCTCGAGTTCCGGCAGCAGGCGCTTGCGGGCGGCCGGAATCAGCTCCTCGGAAAGGATCGTCCAGCGCAGCCGGTCCCCCGAGCGCCGGGCGAGCGCGTCCACGTTCTCGCTCCACGATTTCTCGGGGTCGTACGTGAGTCCGGCGCTCTGCAGGATGCGCACCGCGCGCTCGCGCAGGCCCGCGACCGCGGCCTCGTCCACGCGGCGCTCGCGTTCGACCAGCTCCCAGTTGCGGTCGAGCTGATCGAGCCGCTTGCGCGCGTTGATGGCCAGGCGCGCCTCGTAGGCCGCCTTCTCGAGCAGCTCGGGCGTGGGCGCCGAGCCGGGGGCCGCGCGCAGGAGCTGCCTCGACTCCTCGAACACGGCCTGCCGCTGCGACTCCGCCTGCGCGAGCTGCTCCTGCGCGCGCAGCAGCGGCGAGCTGTCCTCCTGCAGGCGGGCGAACTCGCTCCAGTGCCGCATCAGGTCCACGGCGTCGCGGTAGCCCATCAGCCGCGCCATCTCGGCGAGCCCGGCCTCGTTCTCGCCGCGCTGAGTGCGCAGCTGGTTCAACCGCCGCTGCGCTTCGGCCAGCCGGCGCAGGGCCGCGTCGCGCTCGGCCGCCTGCGCGCGCCCGCCGATCGCGAGCATCGCGACGCCCGCGAGCGCCACCACGCCGCCCGCGCCGAACAGCGCGCCCCACACGAGCGGCGCGGACTTGAGCGCGAACGCCACGCCGCCGGCGATCACGCCGCCCAGGCCGAGAGCGAGCGAGAACCAGCCGGGCACGCGGCGGGCGCTGCGGTGCGCGTCGAGCGCGCGCAGCGCTTCGGTCGCCCCGGTGCGTTCCTGCTCGAGCTGCGCGACCTCGGTCTGGAACTGCAGGCTCGAGTCGGTCTGCTGGCGCAGCAGCCGCTGCTGCTCCTCGGGCATCGAGCTGAAGCGCCCGCGCAGGAACTGGATGCGTTCGGGCTCGTAGCCCTGCGCCGCGAGCTGGTCGCGAAGGACGAACACCTGGTTGCGCTGGTGCGCGTCCTCGACCGCCACGCGGCGCAGCTCGACGGCGAGCGCGTCGCAGCGGCGCGCGTCCTCCTCGCTGAAGCTGTCGTAGGCGCGCCGTTCGGCCAGCACCGCGTCGATCTGCTCGCGCTCGGCGGTCCACTCCTCGCGGCGGCGGGTCTCGAACGTCTGCAGGTTGCGCTGGCCCTCCTCGAAGCGCGCGACCGTCTCGCGCAGCTCGGTCTCGATGTTGGCCGGCATCTGCGCGACGGCCTCGAGCTCGGCGGCCTCGGCCTCGAGCCGGCGCAGCTCCTCGCGGCCGCGATCGTTGTCCTCGATCTGGCGGCGGATCTCGGCGGCCATGCCGGCGTGGCGCTCGGCCTCGAGCCGGCGGAGCTGGTCCTTGAGGCCGTTCTCGTCCTCGGCCATCTGCGCCAGCGACTCGAGCGGGACCTGGGCCAGCACCAGCTGGTGGTCGAGGTCGTGCAGCTCGCTCTCGACC
Organism: Candidatus Eisenbacteria bacterium; assembly: GCA_020847735.1. NCBI lineage: Bacteria > Candidatus Eiseniibacteriota > Candidatus Eiseniibacteriota bacterium. Next base: position 106,031 of record JADLBL010000023.1, on the reverse strand, counting down.
AGCCGGCGCTTCGCCTCGAGGCGGTCGAGCGCCACGTCCACCGTCAGCGTGGATTCGAGCTCCGGCGACTCGTAGCGGCGCAGCGCCTCCTCGAGCACGCGCATCGCCTCGGAAGCGTTGGTGTCGCCGATGTGCGTGTCGGCGGCGTTCTCGAGCCGGGCGCGCAGCGTCGAGGCGCGGCGGGCCCTTTCGTCGCCGGGCACGACGCCGTCCATTTCGCCCTGACGCAGGAACGAGCACTTCTCGAACTCGGCCGAATCCACGCCGAGCAGCCTGCGTCCGACCGGGTACTGGTCCCTGCCCTCGAGGAACTCGGCGGTGACCTCGTGGCCGGCGCCGTCGAAGACCGCGACGGTTCCGCGCTCGAAGTCGCGCACGATGCGATAGCGCCGCCCGAGGACGTCCAGATCCATCTCGACGCCGTAGGGCCCGCTCGTCCACGGCCGCCAGCGCTCGAGCGGGGTGAGCACGCGGTGGGAGCGCTTGTCGTCCTCGAGCCCGTAGAGCGCGGCCGCGATCGCGGCGAGCATCGAGGTCTTGCCGCGCTCGTTGTCGTCCACGACCACGTTGGCCTTGACGGTCGAGAAGTTCCACTCGCCGCGCAGCGGGCCGAAGCCTGCGACCTTGAGGCGCAGGATCTTCACTTCGCGACCTCGTCCCAGGCCGGGGCGACCTCGCGCAGCTTGAAGGCGTCGAGGCCGTGGTAGAGCGCGCGCTCGAGCATCGCGCGGCGCGCCGGATCGGACTCGGCGTCCATCCGCGAGAGCAGCTCGCGCGCGAACCGCTCCTCGGTCGTCTTCGCCTCCGAGCCGCGATACGAGGCGAGGTCGTAGTCGGGCCGGACGCCGGTGGTGTCGAAGCGCCCGTGGAACGTGCGGTCGCGCAGGTCGGAGCCCGGGCCGGACCAGCGCACGCCCGCCGAGAGCCGGCCGGCGATGCGCACGGTCACCAGGTCCAGCTCGCCCGCGCCCGCCAGGTCGAGCGCCTTCAGGACCCGGCGGTCGATCGCATCCGCGCTCGCCGAGCCGGTCACGTCCACGTTCAGGTCGTACACGCGGCGGCGGTCCAGCTCGATCGGCTCGACCTCGATGAACGGCATGCGGTGGCCGTACTCGATCCGCACCTCGAGCGCGCCGTGGATGCCGGTCTCGGTCAGGTCGAGCGAGACGCCCGAGCCGGCGTAGGCCAGGCGCGCGCCGGCGGAGTTGACGCCCTCGGCGAGCGGCTGCTCGAGACGCTGGAGCGTGTGGTAGTGGCCGACGGCGTGGTAGACGAACGGCGAGGCGGCGATCTCGGGGTCGGAAAACGGCGCGGTCACCTTCTGTCCCGGCGGGCAGAAGCCCTCGCGCGAGCCGTGAAAGACGGCGATCTCGAAACCGAGCGGGTTGGTTCCGGTCACCTCGCGGAGCGCCTCCTTCGCGAGCGGCCGCTCGGCGCTCTCGACGTTGGCCGCGAAGCCGCGCCCCCAGACGCGCACGCCCTGCAGCCTCGGCACCGTCGCCGCCGTCCAGGACGGCGTGTCGAAGACGTGCACGTGCGCCGGCCAGGCGATGCCGCGCGCCTGCAGCAGCCGCTGGCTCCAGGCCGCGTTCGTCGCGCTCGCCGGGTCGTGGTTGCCGGGCGAGATGAAGACCGGCGGGCAGCCGGCGACCGCGAACGCCTTGACCGCGAAGGTCAGCAGCCCGGCTTCGACGTTGACGGAGTCGAACAGGTCGCCGGGCACGAGGATGGCGTGCGCGCCCCGCTCGATCGCCTGCGCGATCGCCTGCTCGAGCGCCCGCTGCTGGTCGCGGCGGCGGTCCTCGCGCCGGTCGGCGGGCAGCCAGGCAAAGGGCTTCCCGAGGTGCAGGTCCGAAACCTGCAGGAATCGCGCGAGGGCCATGCGGCGAACGTCCTCATCCGGTGAGGAAGGCTCCCGCTCCGGGCGCGATGCCCGGCGCGGCGAATCGAGCCGCAAGTTACCAACTGCCAGCGGGTCGGGGCAATGCCGGCGCGCGGCCATTGAGCGGGAAAAGCGCCCGGACTCCGGCCCCGTCGCCGCGCGGCCGGAGCAACGAACCCTGGCCGCGAGCGGCTCTCCGTGGATAGACTCGCGCCGATGCCGGACACGACCTCGGACTTCGGCCGGCCACCCGGGCGCGGCGCGGCTCGTCGCGCCGGCTTCACCGCGCTCGCGTTCCTTTCGCTCGGGGTCGCGGCCTACGCGCTCGTCGCCTACTCGCTCCTCCCGCTCGGCGCCGCCGTTCATCCGGCCATGCGTCCGTCGTTCACGGCGCAGCGCGCGGCGGTCTACGCGCACGTCTTCGCCGCGATGTTCGCGCTCGCGCTCGGCCCCTTCCAGTTCGTGAGCAGGCTGCGCGCGCGGCGGCCGGCACTGCACCGGCTGACGGGCCGCCTGTACCTCGCGATCGGGGTGCTGGCGGGCGGACTCTCGGGCCTTTACCTGGCGCTGCACGCGTTCGGCGGCCCGGTCTCGCGGCTCGGCTTCGGCGGCCTCGCGTTCGGCTGGCTCTTCACCGGGTATCGGGCCTTCCGCGCGGTGCGCGCGCGCGACTTCGCCACGCACCGCCGGTGGATGGTGCGCAACTACGCGCTGTCGTTCGCGGCCGTGACGCTGAGGCTGTGGATTCCGCTGTCCGTCGTCTCGGGCCTGCCCTTCGAGACGGCCTACCCCGCCATCGCCTGGCTCTGCTGGGTGCCGAACCTGCTCGTCGCGGAGAGGTTCTTCAACCGCCCGGGCGGCCCCGCGGGACTGCGCGCGGCGGAGCCCGCCGCGTGACGCTCGCGTCCCCCGGCGCGCGGCGTTCGCCCGCCGCGGCCGCGCTGCTCGCGCTCGCGGTCCTGCTCGCGGGCACGCCGGCGGGCGCCGCCGAGTTGTGGTGGCGCGCCTCGACGCCCCACTTCGTGCTCTACGCGAAGGCCGAGGCCGATTCGGTGCTGCGCCTGGCCCGCAACCTCGAGAGCATGGCGGTCGTGCTCGAAGTGGAAGGCTTCGGCGTGCGCGCGCGCGCGCGCCAGCGCGTGACGATGGTGGCGGTGCCCGCGAAGCGCGACTTCCTGCCGCTGCTGCCGGTGCGCGACGGCAAGCGCGCGCAGGTCGCCGGGCTCGCCCACAAGCTGCCCTTCGGTACGTGGATCGCCTTCGCGGGCTACGACGAGCGCGGGCGCATGGTCGCGCACCACGAACTGCTGCACGCGATCGCCGACGCGGCGCTCGGGCGCGCGCCGCTGTGCCTGAACGAGGGGCTCGCGGAGTTCTTCAGCACCTGGCGCGCGGGCGCGAGCGGCGGCCACTACGGCGACGCGATTCCCTGGCACCAGTACGTGGTCGAGCGCGAGCGGCCGTTCACGCTCGACGAGCTGTTCGCGGTGGACCGCGACTCGCCGGTTTACGCGCGGGACGGCGACGCGAAGGCGATGTTCTACGCCGAGTCGTGGACGCTCGTGCACTACCTGACGCGCCTCGACGGCCGCACCGCCCACTTTCGCGAGCTGGCGCAGGCGATCGCGGCCGGCGTGGCGCCACGCCGGGCGTTCGCGGACGCCTTCCCCGGCGAGAACTGGGACGAGATCCCGGGCAAGCTCTCCGGCTACGCGTCCGCGGAGCGCCTCACGGGCTGGAACATCCGGCTCACCGTGCCGCCCGGCGAGCTGCCGGTCGCGATTCGCGCCGCGCGGGAGTCCGAGGTCGCGACGCAGCTCGGCCTGTGGGGCGTGCTCGATGAAGCGGGCGACGCGCAGGCGATCCGGACGCTGCTCGAGTCCGGGCGCGGCGAGACCGCCGAGCCGGGGCTCGCGCTGGCCGGGCTGGGGCTGCTCGAGCAGCGCGAGCGGCGACCGCAGGAGGCGCTGCTGCGCTTTCGCGAGGTGGCCGCGCGCGACGACGCTTCGGCGCTGGCGCTGTCGGTCGCCGGCGGCGCGCTGCTCATGCAGGCCGCCGGCCAGGACCCGGCCGAGCCGAAGCTCGTCGGCGAGGCGTACGGACTGCTGGAGCGCAGCGTCGAGCGCGATTCCACCGACGCCGTGGCGCTCGGCTGGTACGGCCGCGCCGCGCTCGCGGGCGACCGGCTCACGCCGCGGGCGATGCGCGCGCTCGCGACCGCCTCGGCGGCGCTGCCGTTCGACGGCCCCATCGCCTCCGCGTGGGCCGCGGCGCTCAGCCATACGGGCCAGGCGCAGCGGGCGCGCGAGGTGCTGGCCTCGCACGGCGGCCTCGTGCAGGACCGCGAGATCCGCGCCGCGACCGGCGCGATGCTCGACTACGACGCCTTCCGGGACTCGGCGACGGCGCTGGCGAAGGCCGGCGAGTACGCCGCGCTCGACCGCCTGCTCGACCGCACCGAGGCGACGCACGACGACGAGCCGACGCTGGGCGCGGTGCGCTCGCTTCGCACGCAGCTCGCGGCGGCACGCCAGCGCCAGCGCTGGGTGGACCGCTACAACGACGGCGTGCGCGCGCTGCGTGCGAGCCGGCTGCTGGACGCCCGCGCCGCGTTCACGGCCGCCCGCGATTCGGCCGGCGACGAGCGGCTGCGCGGCGAGGCCTCGGCGAGGCTCGCGGACCTGGCGGGCATGATCGAATACGAGGCCGCGCTCGAGGCGTACCGGCGCAACGACCCGGCCGCCGCGCTGGCGGCGTTCGAGCGCGCGAAGGCGCTGGCGACCACCGACGAGCTGCGCGAGCGCGCGGAGCAGAACGCCGCGCTGATGCGCAAGGCGCTCGCCGAGTCCGGCGCGTCGCGCGGGGCGCCACGGCGCAGGTAGGGTTCGCCCGGGGCGCGCCGGCGGATCGCCCGGCGCGCGGCCCGACGCGCCGGATGCAGGCGCCGACCGGCAAGCCCCCCGCGCGATCCACCCGGCCGCCTTTCGGAGCCCCCGCCCGTCTTCTATCCTTCGCGCCCATGACCGAATCTCCGCTGCCGCCGCCCATCGCCGGGATCGAGAAGCGCCTGCGCTGGCGCGTGCTGCCCACGGTCGTGTTCGTGGCGGTGCTGGCCGCGCTGCTGGTGCTGGGGATCGTCTCGCTGGTGTTGCCGAAGCAGAACCCGCGCGGCCTGCCCGAGGGTCCGGCCGCCCGGGCGGCCGCGGACGGCGTCGCCGGTGTGAGCGTGCGCACCAACGAGCTGCGCTGGCACGCCGCGCTGCTGGGCGGCGAGCCGGTGAACGACGCGCCCGACCGGGCGATGCTCGCGCGGGTCGCGCGCGCGCGCGCGCGACTCGACTCGCTCGGGCGCGGGGGCGACGCGCGGCTGCTGGCGGCGCTCGCGGCGCTCGATCTGGCCGTGCACGACTTCCCGCGCGCGCTCGCGCGCTATCGGCGTGCGTGCGAGCTGGCGCCGCACTACGGCGAGGGCCGGCTGGGGGCGGGCGTGGCGCTCGCGCTCGAGGCGGACCGGACCGCGGAGCCGGGACGGGCGCGCGCGCTGTGGCTGGAGGCGGCGGCGCAGTTCGCGATGGTGGACTCGACACAGCAGGAGTACCCGCACGCGCTGTACGACCGCGCGCGCGTGCTGCGCGCGCTGGGCCGCGACCGCGAGGCGCGCTTCTGGGCGTCGCGCGCCATCGCCCGCGAGCCGGACGGACCCTGGAGCGAGGCGCTGCGCCGCGACGGCTTCGCGGATTGACGGGCGTGCGGCGGGTCGGCGCCACCGGCGCGGCCCGCCCGCCGGACGAGTCGGCGGCTCAGGTCCGGGCGGCGGTGGCGAGCGAGGCGAACACGGCGAGGTAGTCGCACGCCTCGCGCGGCAGCAGGAAGTGCCGGCGCACGTGCTCGCGGCCGGCGAGCGCGAGGCGCCGGCGCAGTTCCGGCGAGCGCAGCAGCCGCGTGATCTGGTACGCGCAGCCCGGCACGCTGCGCACCAGCAGGCCGGTGCGCTCGTGCAGCACCTGCAGCGGGATGCCGCCGACCGCTCCGGCGACCACCGCGCGGCGCTTCCACAGCGCCTCGGCGACCGTCAGGGCGAAGCCCTCGCGCAGCGACTTCTGCACGACCACCGCCGAGCGCCGCTGCAGCGCGTTGATCACGAGATGGGCGTCCGGCGGCAGATCGAGCAGCGTGACGTCGCGCCGGTCGCCGGCGCGGGCGCGCACCTCCGCCAGCACCTCGCGGCCCTCGGGGTCGTCGTCCGCGGCTCCGCCCGCCAGCACGAGGTGCGCCGATTCCTCGCGGCTCACGAGGTCGAACGCCTCGAGCACGCCGATCGGATCCTTGAGCCGGTCGAAGCGCGACACCTGGGTGACGAGCGGCACGTCGTCGGGCAGTCCGAACGGCGCGAGCAGCCGCTCCTGTTCCGCCTCGTCGAGCTCGCGGTTCTTGTCCGACAGCGGATCAATGGAGGGCGGCACGAGGTAGGCCGGAATCGGCAGCGGGGGCACGAACGCCGCGTGCGAGAAGATCGTCGCGTCGTAGGCCGCGACGTAGGGCGCGAGCCGTTGCCAGACGAGGCGGTCGGCCGCGGACAGGTCAATGTGGCAGCGCCAGACCCACGGCTGCCCGGGCCGGCGCAGCATCTGCACGAGCGCGGCCGGCTGCGGATCGTGGATGAGCACCAGGTCGGCGTCGAGCCCGAGCCCGGCGGCGCCGGCGGAGGCGACCTCGAGAAAGTGGCGCCAGTCGTCGTCCGTGATCACCGCCGGCGCGCCGTGCAGGCCGTTGTGGATCGCCTTGGTGATCCGGTAGTAGCGCTCGTCGCCGGGCAGCACGTGCCAGCGCGTGTCCACGCCCAGCCCGTTCAGCAGGCGCACCAGCCGGTGGAGGATCTCGGCCACGCCGCCTCCGGTCGCCGTCGAGTTGACCATCGCCAGCCGGTGGCCGCGCAGCGAGCGCGCGAGGTTCTCGAGCTGGCCGAACGCGTCCTCGCCGGCCGCTTCGCGAATCGCCCGCAGCCACTCCGCGCGCGCCGGACCGACGTCCACGATCATGCGCCCCTCCGCGCATCGGCGCCCGCCAGGCGCCGCGCCAGACGCCGGACCAGCGAGCGCATGCCCGCGGCGTCCGCGGCCGTGGCGGCCGTCTCGCCCGAGAGCACGCGCCCGGCGATGCCGGCGCGTCGGTCGTGCCGGCGGACGGCGGCGCGAAGGGCGTCGATCGAAGTGCGGCGCCGCGTCTCGCGCGCGAGCGTTTCGGCCAGCGCCTCGCCGCCCGCGGCCCGCAGCCAGGCGAGCAGCGCGGGCTCGCCGCCGGCGAACCACGGCTCCTCGACGAGATGGTGGAACCACACGTCGCGCGTCGCTCGTTCGAGCGCGCGGGCCAGCTCGCGCGCGTCCCGCGCGGGCGCTCCCGCGCGGATCGGCACGGCGCGCGCGGCGAGGAACGCGAACGCGCCGCCTTCGGGCGCGGCGCGGCGTTCGCGCGCGGCGGCCGGCAGCGTGTCGAGCGCCTCGAGCAGCCGGGCGCGCAGCGGCTCGGCGCCGGGCGGAGCGGTCTGCACGACGAAGCCGATGCGCTCGGCCGTCTCGGCGTCCTGCACGACGCCGCGCACCCACGCGCTCAGCTCGTCGGCGGGCGGTTCCGCGCCGTGGGCGTCGAGGCGCTGCATTTGCGTGTGGCGGAAGAGCGACGCCGGCGCGGCGTCGGCGACGCACCGCCGCAGGTCGTCGAGCGTCGTCGCGACGGCCCCGGTCGGCGCGGTGAGGTACACGACGCCCGTCAGCTCGAACGGTCGCATGGCGGCGTCCTCAGTCACGCTCGCGCTTTTCCTCGTCCATCGTCTTCAGGTATTCGATCACGAAGTCCCGCGCCAGCTCGCGGCAGCCGATCCCGACCGCGAGGGCGAGCGTCAGCCCGAGCGTTCCGGCGAGCACGAGGCCGAGCGCGGTCACGAAGTGGGCGGCGAAGCCGAGCTGCTCGAGCGCGACCATCATCGCGAAGAAGGTGAACACGCCCGTCACGACCTGCCCGCGCAGCCGCGCCCCCGACACACCGGCGCTTTCGAAGAAGCGCTGCGTGCCCGCGCCCAGCAGCATCGCCACCAGGCTGCCGACCACCAGCAGGATCGAAGCGGCCACCACGCGCGGCAGCGCGTCGCGCAGCCGCATCGCCAGCTCCTGTCCGAGCTGGAAGCCCAGCAGGTCGAGCGCCAGCAGCGCGGCGATGGCGACCAGCAGCCACTTCACCAGGCTCGCCGCCACGTGGGCGGGATCGTGCGCGCCCAGCGCCCGGTGGCCGAGCAGGCTGCGGGCGCCGCTGCTGAAGCCGCCGCGCCGCAGCACGGCGCGCAGCAGCCGGGCGACGAGCGAGGCGATCAGCCAGCCCACGGCCACGACGACGACCGCGAGCAGGAACGACGGCAGACCCTGCACCACCGCGTCGGCGAACGACCGGAGCTGCTGCATCAGCTCGTCGAGGGGCATCCAGGCGATTCCGATGCTGCCGATCATGATCCGGCTCCTTTCCGGCGCCGCACCGGCGCCTTCGTGCGGCCGGCGCCGCCGGCGGACGTTTCGGCGGGCCACGCGGTCTCCATGCGCAGCGCCGTGTCGAGGACTTCGGTGGCCCAATCGTAAACCGTGTGGCGGTGCACGGCCGTGCGCAGGTCGCGGATGCGCGCGGCGCGCGCCTCCGGATCCTCGGTGAGCGCGGCCGCGATCGTCTCGGCGAGCCGCTCGCGATCGTAGGGCGAGGCGATCCACGCGCGCAGGAACTCGCGCGCGGCGCCGGTGAACGGCGACAGCACCAGCGCGCCGCCGTGATCCGTCCGGGCGGCGACGTACTCCTTGGCCACCAGGTTCATGCCGTCGTGCAGCGAGGTCACCATGCACAGGTCGGCCATGCGGTAGAGCGGCACGAGGCTGGGAAAGTCGAGGTTGCGCTCGATGAGGTGGACGAGCGGCGGGCCCGCGGGCGCGAAACGCCCGTTGATGTGCCGCACCAGCGCGCGCACCCGCGTGCCGATCGCCTGGTATTCCTCGAGCTCGATGCGCGAGGGCACCGCGACCTGCACGAAGCGGAAGCGTCCCACCCACTCGGGATGCAGCTCCCAGAAGCGCTCGAGCGCTTCGAGCCGCTCCGGGATCCCCTTGGTGTAGTCGAGCCGGTCAATGCCGAGGCCGACGAGCGCGTCGCCCAGCCCGAGCTCGGCTCTCCACGCCTCGATGGCGCGCGCCGTCGCCGGCCGCTCGGCCATGGCGCCGATCTCGTCCGGATCGGTCCCGATCGGGAAGTGCCGCACCCACGTGCGCCGTCCTCCGCAGACGACCGCGTTGTGCTCGAAGTCCACGCGCGCCTCGAGCGAGTCGGCCACCGTGCTCAGGAAGTTCTGGGCGTGGTAAGGGATGTGGAAGCCGACGAGGTCGCAGGCGAGCAGGCCCTCGAGCAGCTCGTTCCGCCACGGCAGCCGTCGCACGACCTCGGCGTTCGGCCACGGGATGTGCCAGAAGAGCGCGATGCGCAGGTCCGGCCGCGCCCGGCGCAGGTACGGGGCGACGCGCGCGAGGTGATAGTCCTGAATGAACACGAACGCCGGCTCGTCGCCGATCTCCTCGAGCACCGCCTCGGCGAAGCGCCGGTTCACGTCCTCGTAGCGCAGCCAGTCCGCCTGCTCGAAGCGGGGCCGAACGTAGACGATGTGGCACAGCGGCCAGAGCGCGCCGTTGGCGAACCCCGCGTAGTAGCGTTCGTGATCCTCGGCCGACAGCCACAACCGGCGCAGCGTGTACGCCGGCCGGTCGGGCGGGCAGCGCACGTGGTCGTGCTCGTCCACCGCCTCGCGATCGCCGCCGCCGCTGCCGTGCGCGACCCACACCCCGCCGACCGCCTGCGCGACGGCGTCGAGCGCGACGGTGAGTCCGCCGGCGTTTCGCTGCCAGAGGAGCCCCTCCGGTCCCTGTTCGTGCGAGTAGGGCTCGCGGTTCGAGACGATCACCACGCGCCGCCTGCCGAGGTGGCGGCGCGCCCATTCGGCGAGCGACTCGCGCGTCGCGTGCGGCGGCAGCCCCGCGCGGCGCTCGGCGCTCGCCGCCGCGCGCCGCGAGGCGCGCCGCAGGTTGTGCATCAGTCCCATGTCCGCCTCCGGGGGTGCGGGTGGATCAGTGGACCGACTCGGCCCAGCGTTCGAGCAGCGAGCACACGGCCCCGGGAGACTCCAGACGCCACAGCGCGCGCGTCGGCCGCGCGTCGGCGCCGACGCGCACGGTGATGCCGCCGTCGCGAAGGACCTCGAACGCGCTCTCGTCGCCCGCGTCGTCGCCGATGAACACGACCACGCGCGAGCCGGCGTGCGCTCGCGTCAGCTCGCGCACCACCCGGCCCTTGTCGAAACCGGTCGCGCGCAGCTCCAGCCCGCCGTCGGCGTGCAGCAGCTCGAGTCCTTCGCGCACGAACAGCCGCCGCCACAGGGCCTCGCAGGCGCTCTCGATCCGCCGCGCCTCGGCCTCCGGGAGCCCGCGCGTGTGCAGCATCACCGCCGCGGGTTTGGCTTCGAGCCGATCGCCCCAGCCCTGTTCCGCGGCGGCGGTGCGGGCGAGCGCGAGGCGCTCGGCGACGAGATGCGGCACCGCGACGACGATGCGCTCGCCCTCGGCCGTGCGCCGCTCCCAACCGTAGGAGCCGACGAGATGGATCGGCAGGTCGCCCGCGAGCGCCTCGAGCTCGGCGAGCGGGCGGCCCGAGACGATGGCGACCACGTCCCCCGCTTCGCGGACGATGCGCCGGATCGCGCGCGCCGTGCGCTCGGGAAGCCGCGCGCTCATGCGCTCGACCTCGAAGGGCGCGAGGGTGCCGTCGTAGTCGAGCAGCAGCAGCCGGTGGTTCGCGCCCCGGATGCGCTTCCAGACTTCCGGCGGGAAGCCTTCGAGCCCGGTTCGAAGCGGGGGAACCGGCATCATCGCGCCTCCTTGGCCGGCGACCGGGGGCGGCGACGGTTCGTCGCGCCCGGACGGGCGGTTCGGAACGGACCAGGACGAAGCGGCTTCGCGAGCGATCACCGCGGAGGGTCGGCCAGCGGCCTTCCGCCTGTCTACCAGAAACCCGGCAGCGCCCGCGACAGGCCCGGGGCGCGATCGCGCGGCAACCCGCGGAGGAATCGCGCCGCGGCCGCGGAAATTTGCGTGGGCTTGTCCGTGGGCTCCGGCGCGCGGGCGCTTTCGGGGACGCGCAGGACCGTGCGGCGCGCCGAGTCGCCCTTCGCGGGGATCGCGAAGTCCGCCGCGACGCCCGGCGCTACTCCTCCAGCCCCTCGAGCCACTCGGCGTCGCGAAGCTGCGCGCCGCGCAGCGAGCGCAGCGACGCGTCGCGTTCGAGCGTCTCCGTGACCCAGCCGCGGACCAGCCGCTCGAGGAAGCCGCCGCGGGGCCGGTGCAGCTCGAAGAGGCGGATCTTCTCGCCCGGCGGCACGCCCGCGCGCCGGCGCGCTTCGGCGAGCGCGGCCTCGAAGCCGCCGATCTCGTCCACGAGCCGGCGCTCGCGCGCGTCGTCGCCGAGCCACACGCGGCCCTGCGCCGCCCGGTACACGTCGGCGGGATCGAGTCCGCGGCCCTGCGCGACGCGGGCGACGAACAGGTCGTAGTGCCTGCGGATGGCCGAGTCGGCCGAGGCCTGGAACGCGGGCGTCCAGTCGCGGGCGGGCGATCCGCCGGCCATGTACGCGCCGCGTTCGAAGTCGTCCTGCCGGATGCCGTGCTTCGCGTAGAAGCCTTCGAGCGAGGGTTTCACGAACAGCACGCCGATCGAGCCGGTGCGCGTCGCGCGGTCGGCGAAGATGCGGTCGCCGTGCGCGGCGATGTAGTAGCCGCCGCTGGCGGCGACCGAGCCCATCGAGACGATGCACGGCTTGCCGGTCTCGCGCTTGAGACGCGTGACCGCGTGGTCCATCAGGTTCGAGGCGATGGCCGAGCCGCCCGGGCTCTCGATGCGCAGCACCACGGCGCGCACGCCGGGCGCGCGAAACGCTCGTTCGAGCTGGGCGATGATGGTCTCGCTGCCCATGTACGGCCCCGTGAGCAGGCTTCCGCCGCTGCGCCCGGTCTCGATCGCGCCGCCCGCGTAGACGACCGCGACGGGCGAGCGCCGCGTCCACTCGCGGCCGGCGAGCGGCGCGCGGCGCAGGTTCACCGTGCGCGGCTTCGGTCCCAGCCCGGCGAGGCGTCCGAGCGCGCGCAGCGCGTCCTCGCGCCAGCCGACCGAGTCCACGAGCCCGGCGGCGACGAGGTCCGCGGCCGGCCAGGCGCGGCCGTCGAGCACGTGCGCGAAGCGCTCCCGCGGGACGCCGCGCCCCTGCGCCAGCGCCTCGGTGAACAGCGCCTGCGAGACGTCGAGCGTCCGCTCGATGGACTCGGTGTCGGCGGCGCCGGTCGAGTCCACGCTGAAGTTGCGGAACGCGGACTTGTAGTCGCCGACGCTCACCCGGTCCATGCGCAGGCCCAGCCCGGCGAGGAACTCGCGGTAGTAGCGCCGCTCGACGCGCAGCCCGAGGCCGGTGAAGTCGGCCTCCTCGGTGGTGAACACCCGGTCGCAGGCGCTGGCGAGGTAGAGATCGCCGCGCCCGCCGCCGGTCTCGAGGAAGGCGACGACCGGCTTGCCGGCGAGCCGCAACGCCTGCACGCGCGGCCGCAGCTCCTCGAGCTGCGCCATGCCGGCGACGCCGCGCAGATCGAGCAGCACGCCCCGCACCAGCGGGTCCTCGAGCGCACGCCGAAGCTGCGCGTGCAGCGGCGCGCCCGCGACCGTGGAAGCGCCGCCCAGCAGGCCGCCACCCAGCGCCTCGTCGGCGAGCAGCCCGCCCGCGCGCACGACCGCGACGCGGCGTTCGGACTTCGCGGCGAAAACGGATGGCTCCTCGCCGGCGTGCAGCGACACCGCCCAGTGGTCGTAGAGCCGGCGGTCGCCGGCGCGCGCGGTGCCGCCGTGCAGCGAGCCGCCGACGCCGCGCAGCGTCAGGCCGACGCGCAGCTCGCGGTGGTCGGCCACGCTCGCCGCGAGCGCCAGGCCCGGCACGGGCTCGAGCTCGGCGGTCACGCGCGAGCGGGCCTGCGACCAGTCGCCGTCCTCGACCAGCGTGACGTCGGCGCCGAGCGTCAGGCGCGTGCCCAGGTCGTGCGCGCGCGCGCGGTTCAGCGCGAGCGGGCGCAGCCCCACGCCGAGCGTGTACTCGCGGGCGAGACGGTCGCCGCGGAACTTCGGGCGCAGGACGTGCTCGACGACCGCGCCCGCCGACAGCCACGGGGACGGGCGCGACAGCAGCCCGAAGCGGTGGTCGGGCGTCGTCGCGCGGCCGATCGCCTTGCCGGTCACGACCCAGTAGGGCGCCCAGCCCGCGCGCAGCTTCTCGCCACCCGCCGCGAACGCGAGCCCGTAGGTCTGCGTCGTGTCGCGCTGCCGCAGGGCGATGAACCCGAAGCCGCCCGCCGAAAGCAGCGTCGTGTTCCACTCCTGCTTCGGCCCCGCGTGCGAGAAGCCCACGAACAGCTCGGCGGGATAACGCACCCCGAGCCCCGCGGGATTGAAGAGCGCCGCGCGCGCGTCGTCGGTGGTGGCGACGCCCTCGTCGCCGTACAGCGCCAGCGGCAGGTTCGGCGTGGGCGCGGTCGCGTCCGCGCGCGCGGCGGCCAGCGCGAGGAGCGCGAGGGTGGCTGCGGCGGCGAGCGGTCGCACGTCGGACCCTACTGCGAGAGCGTCACGCCGATGCGCGGGCAGTGCGGCGCCAGCGGGCACACGGAGCAGCGCGGCTTGCGCGCGATGCAGACCGCGCGGCCGTGCAGGATCAGCCAGTGGGAAAAGAGCGTCCACAGATCCCGCGGCACCAGCGGCTGGAGCGCGAACTCGATCTTCACCGGGTCCGACTCGTTCGTGAATCCGAGCCGGTTCGCGAGCCGCGCGACGTGCGTGTCCACGACGATGCCCGAGGCGATGCCGTAGGCGTTTCCGAGCACGACGTTCGCCGTCTTGCGGCCGACACCTCGCAGCGCGACCAGCGCTTCGAGCGTGCGCGGCACCTCGCCGCCGTGCCGCGTCACGATGTCGGCGCACGCCTCGCGGATGGAGCGCCCCTTCTGCCGGAAGAAGCCCGTCGAGTGAATGGCCTCCTCGAGCTCCTTCGGGTTCGCGCTCGCGAACGCCGCCGCGTCGGGGTACTTCGCGAACAGCGCCGGCGTCACCCGGTTCACGCGCTCGTCGGTGCACTGCGCCGACAGGATCGTCGCGACCAGCAGCTCGAGCGCCGAGGCGTGGTTCAGCGCGCAGCGGGCGTCGGGGTACAGTTCGCGGAGCTGCTCGATCACCGCCGCCACTCGCACCGGGTCGGGCGTGAAGAACCGCGACTTCCCCGGCTGGGTCGCGACCGGGCGGCGCGGCTTGGCGGACTTGCGCGGGGCGGCCTTCTTCTTCCGCGCGGCCGCGGCCGACGGCCGCGCGCCCTTCAGAAGGTGGGCGGCGCGCGCGGCGCGCGTGCGCGACTTGCCCGGCGCCGACCGCACGCGTGGCGAGGACGGCATGCTGGGCCGTGCGCCGGCGGTGCGGCGCGATCGGGGGGACTTGCGGGGCATGGCGCGGGGCAGCGTAGGCCGCGGCCCGGGCGGGCGCAACGGCGCGTCGCGTGCGCCACCGCTTGTCGCCGCGCGGGCCCGCGGTCCGGGCCGCCACGACGATGGCCCCGGACGCACGACGCCCCGCGGTTTCCGGGCCGCGGGGCGATCGTGTACAGCGCGTGAAGGAACCGACCCGGTCCTCAGAACCCCCACGCGAGCCCGAAGCGGGCGCCGAAGCCATCGGCCTTGACCGTCTCGCGGTAGCCGCCGAACAGCGGGTCGTCCACGTCGCGACCCATTTCGCCGCCGTTGAAGAACACCTCGCCCGTGACACGCGTGCGGCCCGACAGCGGCATCGCCGCGCCACCCCACGCCTGCCAGCCCCAGCCGCCGTACGTTGCGTCGAAGCTCTGGCCCGACTGGTAGTCGTCGGCGGACAAGTTCAACACCTGGTAGCCGCCGGCGATGCCGAAGTACGGCACCAGGCTCAGGTCGTCGTCGGCCGACAGCTGCATGAACGCCATGATCGGGAAGAAGTCGGTCGAGGAGCGCGCGATCTCGCGCTGCACCGTGATCGGCGTGCCGCCGGGTCCGATCTCGGTCGAACGCACCGAGGCCGTGCGGTCGCCGCTGTGCGCCCAGTCCACGCCGACACCGACCTGGACGTGCGGATCGAGCATCGGGCCGCCGCGAATGCCGGCGAGGAAGCTGCGCGGCGGATCGCCGTCGGGGTCGAAGAAGCCGAGATGGATCTGGCTGACGCCGTAGGAGTCCACGTGCCGGCCGTAGCCGGAGCGGCGCGGGCGATAGGCGACGCCCGCGACCGACACTTCGGGCACGCCGGGCACATGAATCGCGGCCACTTCGGGCGCGAGGCCGGAGGCGACCGGCGTCGCGGCGAGCGCGAGCGTTTCGGCGGGCAGCGTGAACGCGGACGGATCCTGCGAGGATGCCGCGGCGGCGAAGGCGGCCGGCGCGGTCAACGTGAGCATCGCCGCGCCGAGCACGGCGAAACGGGTGATGCGCGACTTCATGGGTGTCCTCCCTTCCGGCGACGAGGTGGTGCCGGGCAGTTGCTTCCGTGCCTTTCCTTGGCACGCGCCGTGCCGGTATCGGAGCCGAGCTTCAAGATCCTGCGCGTACGCGCGTAAAGCTATCCCAGTTGGACCCTGCGTGGACCGGCGACGCGGTCAGCCCGTTGCCAAATCGCGCCGGTGTTGCGACCCCGCCGCACGCCCGTTAGCGTGCCGGCGCGCATCGGACTTCGGCCGAGCGAGATCGCGCCCACGACATGCGAACACCCCTCGCGACGTTTCTGACCGCCGCGGCGCTGTCCGCGGGACTCGCCGTGCCCGCGGGCGCGGCGGCGACACCGCCCGCGCCCGGGGCGGTGCTCGCGGTCGAGGACACGATGCGGACCGAAGTCCCGCCGGTGCTCGTCAACGCCCGGCGCGTGACGCTCGCCGAGATCCTCGACCGCGTCGCGGCCGGCGAGGCGCGTCGCGACTCGCTGCTGCGCGACCGGAGCTATCGGATCACGGTCCGCACCGTCGGCCATGCGGCCGACGGCAGGACCCCGCAACTCGTCGAGGAGACGGTCGCCCGCGTCTACCAGAGGCGGCCCTCCGACTCTCGCGCGATTCCGCTCCGCCACTGGCGCGCGAAGCGGCCGAACGAGCGCGGCGTGAAGGCCGGGGTGCGCGTCGAGGCCGGCATGGACGAGACCATCGTGGACTTCGCGTTCCAACCGGGCGCGCGGCGCAACTTCAACTACCGGATCGCGGGGCGGGAGATTCTCGGCGACCACGTGATCTACCGGCTCGCCTTCGAGCCGCGCTCGCCGCTCGATGTCACCGAGCCGAGCGGCGAGGTCTGGGTGGACACCCGGGACTACGTCATCGTGCGCCAGGAAATCTCCTTCCGGCATTCGCCCGTGCCGCTGCTGCTGCGCGGGCTCGACCGCATGGTCGTCGAGCGCCGGCAGGTGGACGGCTTCTGGGTGCTCTCACGAGTGCTCGCGCGCGTGCGCACCACGGTTCCGCTGCCGCAGTTCGGCAGCAGCTTCGATCTGGCGATCCAGTTCAGCGACTACACGATCAACACCGGCCTGCCGGATTCCCTGTTCCGCGCCCCGGCCGCGGGCGGCGCGGCGCGAGGACGCGGGCGGTGAACGCGCGCCCCGCGTGGGCCGCGCTCGCGTGCGCCGCGCTCGCGTGCGCGGCCGCGTCGCCGGCGCGCGCCGGCGAATCGCCCGCCGACAGCACGATGCACTCGTACTTTCGCGCCCTGTCGGATTCGACCGACGCCTACTTCGGCCTCTCGGCGCAGCCCGCCGACACGGCGGGACTCGACTCGGCGCTCGCCGCGGGCCTCGCGCGGCCGCCGGGCATGGCGCCGCGCGGCGCGCTGCGCCTGTCGCTCGCGCCCGCGTTCAGCTTCAACCGCGCGCTCGGCGCGGTCTATGGCGGCTCGGCGGCGCTCGGGCTCGGGCGAGCGCCGAACCGGCTGGCCGGCCAGCTCCAGTGGGCGAACGGCCCGAACCAGTGGTACGGCGGCGGCGAGCTGCTGCTCGGGCGGGCGCGGCCGCGTCAGGACGCGAGCGTGACGCTGAGCGTGAGCGGCGGCCGGCGCTTCGAGGCGCTCAACCGCGACCGCTACAGTTCCGGCTTCGCGACGCTCAACGCGCTGGTCTGGGGCAGCGACCGGCACAGCTACCTGCGGCGCGACGGCGTGCGCGCCGAGCTCGCGCACCGCGGCGCCGCCGGCTGGAGCGCGCTCGCCTACCGCTGGGAGCTCGAGTCGCCGCTTTCGACCACGGCCGGCTGGACGCTCACGGGCGCGGGGCTCGAGGTCGAAGCCAACGCGCCGGCGGTCTTCGGGCGCGCGAGCGAACTGAGCGTCTCGGCGGGCGCGCGGCTGCCGTGGGCGCCGTTCGCCGCCGAAGCGACCCTGTGGAACGCCGGCGGCGCGCTCGGCGGCGATCTCGCCTACCACCGCTACCGCGCCGCGTTCGGCGGCGGCATTCCGCTCGGCGCCCACCTCGCGCTCGCGCCGCAGCTCGAGTACGCGCGCCTGCGCGGCGCCCCGCTCGCGCAGGACGCGCTCTACGTGGGCGGCTCGTACTCGCTGCTCACGGTGCCCTCGCAGTCGCTCGCCGGCACCGGGCGGGCGATCGCCCGCGTGGACCTGCTGCTTCAGGACGACGTGCCGACGCTGCTGGGCCTGCGCCGGAACCCCGCGTTTCCGCTGCAGGCGGGCGTCTTCGCCACCACCGCCGCGCGCTGGGGATTCGATCCGGCATCCGGCGCGCCGCGCATCGTGGCGCGCAACTGGCCCCGCGCCGGGGAGTGGATGCCCGAGGCCGGACTGTCCCTGATGTACCGCCCCGGCCTGCCCGATCCCGAGACCTGGCTGCGCGTGGACTACGCGTGGCCGCTCGGACCCGGCGATCGCGACGCGACGCTGTACGTGAGCTGGAAGCGCACGCTTCACCTGCTGAGCGGACGCTGAGCGTCGCGGCCGGCGCGCACGCCGCCGGATCGCGACGCGGGCGACAAGAGGCCCCGGGGGATCGCTCCCCCGGGGCTCGTCACGCCGCCCGTTCCCCTTGCCCTGGCACCGGGGCGGCGGAGACGCTAGGAAACTTCAGCGCGTCCGGCCGTTGTGCTTGAGGCGATGGATGTGCCGGCTCTGGCGGTTCTGCGCGCGGTTCAGGTGCGCGCGCTCGCGGGCGCTGACGTTGCCGTCCGCCTTCGCGCGCCGCTCGATGCGATGCACGTGACGCTGCCCGGCGCGCAGCGAGCGCGCCTCGCCGCGGGTCAGCTCGCCGCTGCGGACGCCCTGGTGGATGCGGGCCGTCTGTCGCGCCTCGCGGCGGTCCACGCGCGGGGTCGCCGTGCCGGCGGAAGCGATCGTGGCGGTGAACAGGGTGGCCGCGATGGCCAGCGTGAGAATCTGGAGCGTCTTCATGTGCCGTCTCCTCGAGGCCTCGCCTCGCGTCGGTGGGCCTCACGGCCCGGGGGAGCTGCCTGACTCGGTCGCGGGCCTCGCCCGCTTCGCAGCACCCCTGTTGCAGGCCCTGTGCCGCGGGCGGCCGATCGCGCAGGACCCATGAATTCCACGGGGCTGCGCGGGCTCCGGGCGGCCCCGGCCGCGCCGGGGTGAACCGGGGCGTTCACCCGCGTTCGGCCCGCGTGGCCGGATCGGGGCAGATGGGTCCTCGCGCGCAGGCGCAGCCGCCGCAGCCGGGGGGCGGGCCGCCGCGGCGCGCGGCGCGGCTTCAGCGCACGAGGCTGCGCGCCGAGTCCACGACCGCGCCGACCTGCTTCGTCGCCTCGCGCAGCGCGCGCTGCACCGCCGGCTCGCGCCGGTGCGTCCAGGTCCACCACAGCAGCACGATCAGCGCGAGCGGCAGCAGCGCCGCCGCGAGCTGGCCCGCGCGTACGACGATCAGCACCCCCCACGCCCACGCGGGCAGGTCGTCGCGGTGCCAGGGTGAACGCTCGCGCTGTTTCATTCCACGCGCCCCCGCCCGGGCTTCGGCTCACCTTCGTGACGCGAGCGGCGCACCGCCGCGCAGCCGGACTTCCGCATCGCGCGAGGCTCGTGGGTGGCGATCATGGGCGCCACGCTAGCCCGGACGCTTCATGAACCGCCAGCCGGGGGTCTCTCCTGCCCGGCGGCCCGGCGGCGGCGCGTTCGCCCGGGCGCTCGCCATGGCTTCGCCTCGCTCGAGCGACCCGCGGGTTGCGGCCTCGGCGCGCGCGAGCGAAGGTGCGCGGCATGAGTTCGCTCACGCTCTTCGCGGCGCTTCCGCTGCTGGCCCTCGCGCTCCTCCTCGAGGGCGGCGGCGCGCCCTCGGCGGACGCCGGACGCTTCGAACACTCCACGGTGCGGGTCGCGGGCAGGGCGCATCGCTACGCGGTCTGGCTGCCGCCCGGCTGGTCGCGGCGCGCCGGCGGCTGGCCGGGAATCGTCTTCCTGCACGGCTCGGGCGAGTGCGGCGACGACGGCGGAAAGCCGACGCGCGTCGGACTCGGCCCCGCGTTGCAGGCGCACCCGGAACGCTGGCCGTTCGTCGTCGTGTTCCCGCAGAAGCCGACGGCCGACGAGGAATGGTGGGAGCACGAGGACCTCGTCTTCGCGACGCTCGCCGACGCCCACCGTCGCTACGGCGTGGACGAGCGGCGTGTCGCGCTCGCGGGAATCTCCCAGGGCGGCAACGGCGCGTGGATGATCGGCGCGCGCCACCCCGACCGCTGGCGCTGCCTCGTGCCCGTGTGCGGCTACGGGCGGGCGCAGACCATCGCGACGCGCGTGCGCAACGTGCCCGCGTGGTGCTTCCAGGGGCTCAAGGACGACGTCGTGCTGCCGCGCGAGACGCAGGAGATCGTCCGCTGGATGCGCGAGCTGAAGCGCAGCGGCGGACTCGACACGACGAACCTGCGCGCCACCTTCTACCCCGACGCCGGCCACGACAGCTGGGACTCCGCGTTCGCCGAGGAGGAGCTGCCGAAGTGGATCGCGGAGCAGCTGCGCGCGAGGTGAGCCGCGCCGGCGCTCATCGGTAGAGCGTCTTGATCGCGCCCCACGTGCGGTTCAGGGCCGGGGTGGTGCAGGTCAACCCGGATGACTGGAATTCGATGGAGTAGTCCCAGACGGCATTGTGCCCGACGATGGCGTTCCGGCGCGCATCGGTGATCCGCTGACTGGGGAGGCCCGCCAGCTGCTCGAGGTAGATCTCCTTCAGCCAGAAACACGCTCCGACGCGGCACCCGTCGCACGCACCCTGGCCCACGGTCTTGGCGTGAAGCACCACGACGCGGCAGACGGTCAACTCCGTGCCGTCCGCCACCAGCGAACGCTCCGACCCGGCCGGCAGGGCGGCGGCGGAGATCGCGCGGAACATCCCCGGGCCGGAGATCTCCGGCTGGATCGTCTGGATCTGGAGCGGTGCGACCTCGCCCCAGATCGCCGGGCAGTGCTCGCTCCACGGGAACCCCGTCGGGTCGTACGAGGCCGTGAGCCTGTTCTCCCGGCACTGTCCTGCGGCCACCTGCCACCAGGGCGGAATCGTCCCGTCCGCGACATGGACGTCGATGATCACCCGGGCCGCCGCGAACTGCGGCATGTCCGCGGGAATGATCACCGAGGCATTCAGGGCCGCCGCTCCCGCGTTCTTGGTGCAGTCGAACAACGTCTGCGTGACGCCGCCGTCCGCAAGGCATTGATCCCAGAGCAGTCTCAATCCGCTCTGCGCGAACGCGCGCGGCGCGCCGGCACCGAGAAGGGCCAGGGAAAGGAGAAGCAGTCTTCGCATCGCGAATCCTCCCGCGGAAGGCGGGGCGGCCGTCACCGATAGAGCGTCTTGATCGCGCCCCACGTGCGGTTGACGGCGGGAACGATGCCGCAGGGCCACCACACGTTCTCGCTCGAGACCTCCGGGGCGGGCGCGTTCAGGAAGGCAAACTGGCTCTGATAGGTGGTGCCATTGGTGACTCTGAAGTAGTCGTCCCCCGCACGTCGCCACAGCACGCACCCTTCGAACTGCAGGCAGGCTGGAGTGCGGCATCCGGCACAGGCGTCCGCACCGGCCGATTTCGCGCGGGAGATCGAGATGCGCGCGACCGTCCACTCGGTGCCGTCGGCAACCAGCGCAATCTCTTCGCCCTCGGGAACCGCTGCTGCGGCGGCCAGGCGCAGCGTGTACGGACCGCGCAGGCCCTGTATCGCCTGGAAAACGGTCTGCACCGTCGAGTTCATCCAGATGCTCGGACATCCGGTTTCCTGGAGCGCCGCGGCGTCGAACCGTGCGGAGATGGCGCCGTCGCGGCACTGGCCCGCGTTCGTCTGCCACCAGGGGGGCAACGCGGCGCCCGAAACCCAGATGTCCATCGTCACCATTGCGCCCGCGAACTCGGGTATATCCGCCGGAATCACGATGGACGCGATCAGGTCGAGCGACGGACCCGTGGAGCTGTCGCACGCGAAGGATGCGGATGCCGTCCCGCCGCCGGCGTGGCAGCGATTCCAGAACAGGTTGAGTCCGGAACCGTACTGGGCGAGCGCGTCGGTCGCGACGAACATCAGGATCAGGAGCGGCAGCGCACGCATTCGGACCTCGTTCCCGATGCTGCGGTCACGGAATACGAGTCTACAAGCCGCGGCATGCGAAGGAGCCGTTGATCGCGGCGGGAGCCGGGGGACGCACACAATCGTAAGATCGGCCCGCGAAGGCCATCAACGGGAAAGTCGGTCCGGCCCCCTACCCCACCCGCTCCCACACGCGGCCGGCGCACTCGCGGGCGCGGATGGCGATCTCGGCCTCGTCGGCGGTGACGAGCATGCCGTTGTCCATCACCACGTTGCCGGCGACGACCACGCCCGAGACCGGCGCGCGCAGCAGGCCGGACCACAGGTGCGCGTGCAGCGTGCGGGTCGAGAACTCGGTGGCGGGGCTGTAGTCCACGAGGATGAAATCGGCGGGCGCGCCGGGGCGGATGCGGCCCAGCTCCTCGCCGAAGTGGTCGGTCGCCCAGCGCGCGCCGGCCACGAACAACCGCCGGTAGTGCGCCTCGGCCATGCCCTGCGCGAACGCGCCGTCGGGCACGGGCGGCGCGTTGGCGCCGTCGTCGCTGCCCCAGGCGACCTCCGTTTCGCGCACCAGCAGCGAAGCCGCCCCGCTGCCGGTCGCGCACAGCGAGTCGCCACGCTCGCGCACCGCGCCGACCAGGTCGCGCGGCGCACGCTCGGCGTGCGCCCACAGCGCCGGCAGCGTCGTCGCGGGCAGCGCGTCGCGCCGCTTCCAGCGTTCGGCGGGCGTCAGGTCGAGCGCCAGGTCCACGTGCACCGAGAAGTCGCCGGCGCTCTCGAGCGCCTCGGCGAGCAGCGTCTCGATGCCGTGCAGGCTCGTCGCCTGCACGCCGAGCATGCCGCGCAGCCGGCCGCGGCGCGTGCGCGCCAGGTCGCGCGCGAAACCGACGCACTCGTCAATGGCGGCGCGGCGCTCGAGCGGCGTGTCGTCCTCGGCGGCGCCGTAGCAGGTCGCGACGCGCACGCCCACGCGCTCGGCCGCGCCCACCACCTCGGTGAGCGACAGATCGAGGCAGGCGCCCGAGCGGTGGAAGTCCACGACCGTCGTGACGCCGTGCCGCACGCCCTCGACGAGCGCGGCCTGAACGCCCCAGGCGACGTCCTCGGCCGACAGCGCGCGGTCGTAGCGCCCCCACTCCTTGGGCGAGCGCAGGCCGAGGCCGCGCGCGAGATGGCGAGCCAGGTGGGCGTGCGTGTTGACGAACCCGGGCATCAGCACGCGGCCGCGCGCCGGCCACAGCATCTCGTCGGGATAGGCGTGCGCGAGATCGCCGAGGGTCGAGACGGCCGCGATGTGCGCTCCGACGACGCGCACCGCGCCGTTCTCGTAGACCAGCGGCTCGGGTCCGCCGGTCACGATCGTGCAGGGGCCGACGATCACTTCATGCCCGCCGCCTCGGCGCGCCGAAGCAGGGCTCGCGCCTCCGACTTCGCCTCGGCGTTCACGCGGTTGGGATCGAGCGTGGACCACGTCTCGCGCTCGTAGAGCACGCGTCCGGCGACGACCGTGAGGAGCACGTCGCGCTGGCAGGCGCCGTAGACGAGCGCCGTGTACGGGTCCTCGGCCGCGAACGGCGCCGAATAGGGTCCTTCGACGTCTGTGACCGCGAGGTCGGCCTGCTTGCCCACCTCGAGCGAGCCCGTCTCGTCGGCGATGCCGAGCGCGCGCGCGCCCTCGATCGTCGCGAGCGCGAGCACGTCCCGCGCGCCGAGCGGCGCGTCGCGGCGCTTGACGCGCGCGATGCCGCCCGCCAGGCCCATCTCGGCGAACGTGTCGAGCCGGTTGTTGCACGCCGCCCCGTCGGAGCCGAGCCCGCAGCGGATGCCCTTCGCGCGCCACGCGCCGACGTCGGCGAGACCGGAGCCGAGCTTGAGGTTCGAGCCCGGACAGTGAACGAGCGCGGCGTCGGCGCGCGCGACCAGGTCCAGCTCGGCGTCGTCCAGCCACACGCCGTGCGCGCCGAGGAAGCGCTCCGAGAGCAGGTCGTGCTTCGCGAAGTAGTGCGCGGCATGGCAGCCGACCGCCGCCTTGACCGCGGCGCCTTCGCTCGGGGCCTCGGCGATGTGCGTGTGGACGAGCAGGCCGCGCTCGCGCGAGGCGTCGCGCACGTCGGCCCACAGCGATTCGCTGCACGACAGGATGAAGCGCGGCGCGAGCGAGACGCGCAGGCGTCCGTTCGCGTGCCCGTGCCAGCGGTCCGCCACCGCGAGCGCGCGCTCGAGCACGACGCCGGCCGGCTCCGCCATGCCCGCCGGCACGCCTTCGCCGACGTCCATCAGCGCCTGGCCGAACGTCGCGCGCACGCCGGTGTCGGCGAGCACCTGGCCGATCACGTCGGTGTGGCGCGTGGTGCCCATGTCGTTGAAGCAGGTCACCCCGCCCGAGAGCATCTCGAGCAGCGCGAGCCGCACCGAGGCCGCGAGCGAGACCTCGGTGTGCTGCCACTCGAGCGGCCAGATGCGCTCGCGCAGCCAGCGCAGCAGGTCGCTCTGCTCGGCGCGCCCGCGGAACAGCGTCTGGCACAGGTGCAGGTGCGCGTGCACGAAGCCGGGCGTGACGAGCGTATCGCTGGCGTCGAACGTGCGGTCGGCACGGCCGCCCGGCAGCTTCGCCAGCGCGGCGGGCACTCCGGGGCCGAGCGCGGCGATGCGGTCGTCCACGACCAGCAGGTCGCCGGGTCCGGTCGTGCCGGCGGCATCCATGCACACCAGCGTTCCGCCTTCGACGAGAAGGGAACTCAGGATTCCGCCTCCATGCGATCAAGCTCCGCGCGACGGCGTCCGTGCCGGCGTTCGAGCGCGCACGGTGGCACCGGCCGCCGGACGGGTCAAGCACTCCGTCGTGCGCGGACGCGCGTCAGGGCTCGCAGCCAGCGCCGCACGCGCGATCCGCAGCGTCCGCAACGTGACGCCCGCCCGGGCATGGTCCATCATGCGCGCTCGCCACGGAGACGCCCTTCATGAGCCGCAGGGTCCGCCTCTTCATCGCCACGAGCCTCGACGGCTACATCGCCGGCCCGAACGACGCCCTCGACTGGCTGTTCAGCGACGCCGACTACGGCTACGACGCCTTCATCGCCGGGGTGGACACGATCGCCATGGGCCGCCGCACGTACGAAGTGGTCCGCGGCCTCGGCGAGTGGCCGTACGCCGGACAGGCCACCTGGGTGTTCACGCGCCGCGAGCGCATGCCGCACGACGCGAGCGTGAACTTCACCTCGAAGCCGCCCGAGGACTGGTTGCGCGGGATCGAGGCCGGTCCCGGCAGGGACGTGTGGGTGGCCGGCGGCGGCGAGTTGATCCGCGACTTCCTGAACGCCCGCCTGGTGGACGAAATGACGATCGCCGTGCACCCCATCGTGCTGGGCGGCGGCATTCCCCTGTTCCCGCCGGGCTCGCCGCGCCACCGGCTGCGCCTCGCGCAGGTGAACTCGTACCCGTCGGGCCTCGTCTCCAGCACCTACGTGGTGCAGACGTGAGCGGCGCGATGCGGCGGGTGGTGATGAAGTTCGGCGGCACCTCGGTCGGCGTCGCCGCCAACTTCGCGCACGCGGTCGCGCTGGCGGCGGACCGCGCCGTGCGCGACGAACGCCCGCCGATCGTGGTGGTCAGCGCGCTCACCGGCGTGACGAACCTGCTCGTCGAGTGGTGCGCGCTGCCCTCGCGCCGTGTGGCGCTGGCGGCGCGCTTCGTCTCGCGGCACGAGGAATTCGCGGCGGCGACCGGCCTCGGCCCGGGGCCGCTCGAATCGCTGCTGTCGCGGTGGCGCGAGGCGGCGGCCGCGCTCGCGGGCGAAGCGGCCGTGCACGGCGCGGCGCGCGACGGCGTGCTGGCGTTCGGCGAGCGCTGCGCCGCGGCGCTGTTCGCGGCCGGGCTCGCGGCGCGCGGGGTGGCGGCGCGGGCGATCGTCGCGGGCGACGCCGGGCTCGTCACCGACGAACGCTTCGGCGCCGCTCACCCGCTGCCCGAATCGGCCGCGCGCCTGGCGTCGGCGCTCGGGCCGCTGCGCGAGGTGGCGGTGGTGACCGGCTTTCTCGGCGTCACGCTCGACGGGCGCACGACCACGCTCGGGCGCGGCGGCTCGGATTTCAGCGCCGCGATCGTCGGGGCCGCGGTCGGCGCCGACGAGATCCAGATCTGGACGGACACGAGCGGCCTGCTCTCGGCCGACCCGCGCGTCGTGCCCGAGGCGCGGCCGGTGCCGCGCCTGTCGTTCGCCGAGGCGAGCGAGCTCGCCTACTTCGGCGCGAAGGTGCTGCACCCGAAGACGCTGCAGCCGGCCATGGAGCGCGGCATCCCCGTGCGCATCCTCAACACCGCGCGGCCCGACGACCCCGGATCGGTCATCACCGCGGCCGCCGGGCCCGCCGACGCGCCGTGGCGGGTGAAGAGCATCGCCAGCCGCAGCGGCGTCACCGCGGTGACCATCGTCTCGACGCGCATGCTCGCCGCGCACGGCTTTCTGGCGCGCGTCTTCGAGGTGTTCGGGCGCCACCACCTGGTGGTGGACCTGGTGACGACCTCCGAGGTCTCGATCTCGGTCACGCTCGACGACGTCGCGCGGCTCGACGAGGCGCTCGCCGAGCTCGAGGGCATCGGCCGGGTCGAGGTGCGCGGCGGCCTGGCGATCGTCGCGGTCGTCGGCGAGGGCGCGCCGGAGCGCATCGGGCTCGCGGGCCACGTCTTCACGCTGCTCGGCGGCGTCGGCATCGGCGTCGAGATGATTTCGCAGGGCGCCTCGCGCGTGAACCTGTCGTTCGTCGTGCGCGAGGCGGACTCGGACCGCGCGGTGCGGCTGCTGCACCGCGGGCTCGGCCTCGACGCCGAAGCTCCCGCGCCGGCGCGCGCCGCGAACTGAGCACCGTCGCCGCGGCGCCCGGCCGCGCCGGCGTCGCCGGCGCGCGTCGCGAACCGGGCACCGCCGCGCGGGGCCGTTGACCTGCCCGCGCGCCGCACCTACCTTGGCGCGCATGCTCGCCCGGCCCGAGCTGCCGCTCGTCCACGCCCTCGAACAGTCGCGGCCACTGGCGCCCCTGCGTGCGCTGGCGGGTCTGCCGTACCCGTTTCTCCTTCATTCGGCGCTGCCCGACGACGCGGCGCAGGGCGAGCGACGGGCGCGCTGGTCGGTGTTCGGCGCCGATCCGTTCGCGGCCTTCCGCGGCGGCGACCACCTGGAGGCCATCGGCGCGTTTCGCCGCTTCGCCCGGCACGCGCCGCACGGCGATCTGCCGCGGGTGACGGGAGCGCCGTTCACCGGCGGGGCGGTCGGCTACTGGGCGTACGACTACGGCCGGCGGTTCGAGACGCTGCCCGTCCTCGCGGCCGACGACCTCGGCCTGCCCGACTTCGTGTTCGCGCTCTACGACGTGGTCGGCGCCTACGACCACGACACGCAGCAGACGTGGCTGTTCTCGAGCGGCCTGCCGCTCGAGGGCGCCGACGCGGTGACGCGCGCCCGCGAACGGCTGGCGCAGTTCCGCCAGCGCCTGCAGGGCCCCGGTCGGGCGGCGCACGTGCTCGAACCGGGCGAGCGCCGGCCCATCGTCAGCGGCACGTTCGACGCCGCCGGCTGGCGGCGCGCGGTCGAGAGCGTGCGCGAGTCCATCCGCCGCGGCGACATCTTCCAGGCGAATCTCGCGCAGCGCTGGAAGCTCACCCAGCCGGCGGCGCTCGCGATGGCGCCCGCGCTTTACGAAGCGCTCGCGCAGCATTCGGCCGCGCCGTACGCCGCCTACCTGCACCTCGACGATCACGCGCTGCTGTCGGCGAGCCCCGAGCGGTTCCTGCGCCTGCGCGGCGAACACGTCGAGGCACGGCCCATCAAGGGCACCCGGCCCCGCGGCCGCACGCCGGAGGAGGACACGCGCCTGTCGGCGGAGCTGCTGGCGAGCGAAAAGGACCGCGCCGAGAACGTGATGATCGTGGACGTGCTGCGCAACGATCTCGGGCGCGCCTGCGAGGTCGGCACGGTGCAGGCGGCGGCCGTGTGCGAGCTCGAGCGTTTCCCGCAGGTGCTGCACCTGACCTCGACGGTGACCGGACGGCTTCGCGAGGGACTGGACGCGTTCGACCTGCTGCACGCCTGCTTCCCCGGGGGCTCGATCACCGGCGCGCCCAAGATTCGCGCGATGGAGATCATCGAGACGCTCGAGCCCGTGCGCCGTCACGCCTACACCGGCGCGATCGGCTACCTCGGCTGGGAGGGCGACGCCGACTGGAACGTCGCGATCCGCACGGCGACGGTGACGCCGGGCGGCCTCGTCTTCCACGCCGGCGGCGGCATCACGGCCGATTCCGACCCCGAGGCCGAGTACCGCGAGTCGCTGCAGAAGGCCGAAGGCCTGCGGATCGCGTTCTCGTCCATTCTCGGCGAGTTCCGGCTCGGCGAGGCCTGAGGTGCGGGCGGTTCGCCTCCCGGGGCGGCCCGTGTGGGTGAACGGGCGGGTCGTGCGCGGCGAGGACGCCACGCTCAGCGTCTTCGACCGCGGCGCGCGCGACGGCGGCGGCATCTTCGAGACGCTGCGCGTCTACGGCGGCCGCCCGTTCGCCTGGCGACGCCACATGGAGCGGCTCGTGCTCGCCGCGGCCGAGCTGGGCTTTCCCGTGCCCGCGGCGCCCGCGGAGCTGCGCGGGGGGCTGGACGCGCTGCTCGAAGCGCAGGGCCTGACCGACGCGGTCGTGCGCGTGACCGTGACGCGCGGGGTCGCCGGCGGACGGCCGACGCGCGCCGGCGCATGGGTGGACGCCGAGCCGCTCGGCGGCCGCCTGTGGGCCGGCACCCGGTCCGGGGCCGGCAGCGCGGTGCTCTCGCGCCTGCCGTTCGAGCCGGGCCGGCTCGGACGCTACAAGACGACGAGCCGCCTTGCCTTCGATCTGGCGCGCGAGGAGGCGCGCGCGGCGGGCGTGGACGAGGCGCTCCTCGTCTCGCCCGCGGGCCAGGTGCTCGAGGGCGCGGCGAGCAACGTCTTCCTCGTGAGCGCAGGCGAAGTGGTGACGCCGCCGCTCTCGCTGCCGGTGCTGCCGGGAGTGACGCGCGCGATCGTGCTCGAGCTGTGCCGAGAACGGGGCCTGCGCCACCGCGAGGCGGCCTTTCCGCCCGCGCATCTGGACTCCGCCGGCGAAGCGTTCCTCACCAACTCGGCGCAGGAGATCCTGCCGCTCGCCCGGATCGGCGACCGCGAGCTGCCGGCCCGGGCGGCGGGCGAGCGGCTCCTCGCCGCGTATCGCGAGCGCGTGGCGGCCGGCCGGGACTGAAGCTCCCCGGCGGGCCGCGGCACGGCCCGCCCGCGCCGCGGGATCGCCGGCGCGATGCCGGATGCCCGGCGCGCGGCGCGTGGCGCATTCGCCCCGGGTGCTGCGCGGCCGCACCCAGCCGCGGCGATACGAACCTGTCGCGGCGGCGGCCCTGGATCCGGCCGCGTCCGGTTTCGCCCGAAACCAGGCCCTCCGCCCGGGACGCTCACCGGCTCGCAACTCGTGCGCTCCGTGGCACACGGTGTGCTCATCTTGAAGGACGCGAGGTCCTGCCGCGGTCGCCGGAGACCCCGGGCCCCGTCAGGACCACCTCGAGCGAGCGGAAGGCCCACCCCCATGCAGGTCGCCGGCGGACGACTCGAGCAACTGGTGCCGCACGTGCTGCGCAGCCAGCTCCTGCGGCCCGGCTTCGTGCGCCTGAGCCTGCGCCTCGGCGCCGCCCGCCAGATGCCGACCTGGGCCAAGCTCCAGTTCCTCTCCTACGGCGTCTCGGCCGCCGACCTCGACGGCGTGCTCGGCAGGGTCACCAGCCTCGAGTCGTGGGCCGACGAGTGGGAGGCGCTCGGCCGCAGGCACGAGCAGGCCGGCCGCGACGCGCTGGCGCTGGTGCGCACGCGCGAGGCCGCGGCCAGCTTCGTCGCCGCTTCCGCCGCCTACAACTTCGCGCAGTACGTCGTGTTCCTCGACCCCGAGCGCAAGAAGGGCCTGCATCGCGCCTGCGTGCGCGCCTACGGGCACGCGGCGCCGCTGTTCGAGGTGCCCGCGGTGCCCTTCGAGGTGCCGTTCCGCAAGCGCCAGCTGCGCGGCTACCTGCGCGTGCCGCCCGGCGACGGCCCGCGCCCGGTGGTGGTGATGTTCAACGGCACCAACGGCGTCAAGGAGGAGCTGCACTGGTGGAGCGAAGCGTTCCTCGCGCGCGGGCTCGCCGTCGTGACGTTCGACGGGCCCGGACTGGGCGAGACGTTCCACCGTCTCGGCCACGTCGCCGAGCCCCGGCCGCTCGGCGTCGCGATCATGAACCACATCGAGTCGCATCCCGACCTGAACCCCGAGGCGGTCGCCTACGCCGGGCTCTCGCTCGGCGGCTACTGCGCGATCCGCATGGCGGCGCACGACCCGCGCGTGCGCGCCGTCGCGGCGGTGAGCCCGCCGTTTTCGGCCGACGTCTACTGGAACGTCACGCTGTTCGCGATGCGCCGCGAGCTGGCCGCGCTCTACGACATGCCGGTCGAGGAGATGGACCGCCACATTCCGCGCATCACGCTCGCCGACACGCTGCCGACGTTCGACCGGCCGCTCATGGTCGCGGGCGGCGGCCACGACATGATCACGCCCGGCGAGGAGGCGTACCGGATCTTCGAGGCGGCGCGCTGCGAGCGCGAGCTGGTGTTCTACCCGCGCGGCGCGCACGAGTGCTTCAACGTGCTCGCCGACCTGCGGCCGCGCATGATCGGCTGGCTCGCCCGCCAGCTCGAACGGCACCACCCCGATCCGCCGGCGCGCCCGAGGCGCGCCGCGGCGCCGCCGCGCGAGGCGGCGTGGGTCGCCGCCGAGGCCGTGGACCCCGACTTCGCCGACGAGTTGCGCGGCGACAACCACGCGCGCGAGTGGCACGCCTCGAACGAACGTCCGAGCCTGGGCGCGCTGTTCCGCTGGCCGTGGGCCGCGGAACGCCGGCTCGAGGTGGTGACCCGCGCGGCGGGCGGGTAGGCGCGCCTGCGCGCTCCGGCGTCCCTGGGTCCGCCCGCGACACGCGATGTCGTCCGCCGCGTCCCGTGCCCGCGGACGACCCGCCGGCCGTCAGCGACTCAGCGCCACAGCGCCTTGATCGCTCCCCAGCTTCGGGGCGCGGCCGCCGTGGTGGTGTCGCGCATCGAGTCGGCGGTGGTGTAGATCCAGTCGCCGCCGGGCTCCTCGCTGCCGTTGGCGGCGTTGCCGGCGGCGTAGAAGAGCACGGTGCCCGCGCCCACCGCGGGCGCGGTCCACTCGAAGCTCCACTCGACCGGCCCGTCGGCGCCCGCCTGGATGCCGTCCCACAGGTGCTCGACGTACTGGCGCGTCGGCCAGCTGCGCGCCGGGTCGCCGGGCACGACCTGCAGCGAATCGCCGGGGCCCTGCGCGCCGCGCACGGCGAACGTGCCCGCGCCAAGGCCGTCGGCGGCGCGCACCGCGGTCAGCTGAAAGCCCCAGCGCCGGTCGGGAAAGCGCGCCGTGCTGTCGCTCGCGAGCCGCACGCGCAGGCGGTAGGTGATTCCCGGCGCGTACATGCGCGGCAGGTCGAGGATCTCGATCGCCCCGCCCGGAGCGTCGAGGTTCGGGCCGCCGCCGCCCGCCGTATGGCACTCGGCGCAGGTGGGCTCGGCGGGCTGCCCGCCGACGGCCGGCGCGCCGGTATGCGAGGGCTCGGGCCCGGAGGCGAAGCGCGCGCCGCCGCGGGCGAGCGAAGCCGCGCACAGCAACACGAGCGCCGCCGCGACGGGGGCCAGGCGGGCGTTCAAAGGCGCTCCTCCTTCGGGAAGTCAGGCGTGGCGCTGCGTGGTCGGGGGCGCGCGGTGCGCCTGCTTGCTCCGGTACATGAGCTGGTCGGCTTCGCTCAGCAGCTCGCCCGCCGACATCGCGCCGTCCCACTCCATCACGCCGACGCTCAGCGTGCTCTGGTACGGCGAGCGGGCCGTGAAACCCTGGCGGATGCGCCCGGCCAGCACCTCGGCGCCGGCGAAGTCGGTGAGCACGATCAGCACGAACTCGTCGCCGCCGACCCGGTAGCCCATGTCGGTGCCGTCGCGCGAGCAGGCCCGCGTCACGTTCGCGACGACGCGCAGCGTTTCGTCGCCGCCCGAGTGCCCGAAGCGGTCGTTGACCGTCTTCAGGTCGTCCACGTCGAGGAACAGCAGCGACAGCGGGTGGTCCATGCGCCGCGAACGCAGCATGGCCCTGGCCAGCTCGCGTTCGAGCGCGCGGCGGTTGCCGAGGCCGGTGAGCGCGTCGGTCAGCGTGAGCGCCTCGAGGTCGGCGAGGTGCCGGCGCGCCGTCGCCCGCTCGCGGCGCAGCAGCACGATGACCCAGGCGGCGAAGGCGACGGCGATGAGCGACGCGGCGATGGACGAGAGCAGCGCGCGCGGCGACTCGGCCAGGCTGCCGTCGCGGAACAGCGCCGACGCCCACGGCAGAATCGCCAGCACCAGCGCGCCGGCGAGCAGCGGCGCCATTCCCGGCGGCGAGGGGAGCGGCGATGGAGACGGATCGATCCTGCTCATGAACCTCCGGTTCCGCCGCGGGCGGCCATGCAGGAGAAGACGCGCGCGAATCTCGAGGTCCGGCTCGTGACGAATGCGGCGAGATTATGCGCGAGAGTCGCGGGCGGTGAAAAGGCCGGAGGTTCGCCGGCGCCGGGCTGGGGGCGTCCGGAAGTCGTCGGGAGCCCGCGCGGGCGGCGTTTTCATGGTCCCCGCCGACCTGCTAGCCTCTTGCGCGCTCGCGCTGAGTCCACCCGAACCGGAGCCCGCCATGACCGACGCCACCGCCACCGTGCGCATCCGGCCGCTCGACGAACTGGACCTGAACGGCATCGTCCGCATTGACGAGCGGATCACCGGCAGGTACCAGCCCGAACTGTGGGAGCAGCGCGTCATGTTCTACGTGCGGCGCGACCCGGGCGCCTCGCAGGTGGCCGAGGTGGACGGCAAGGTCGTCGGCTTCATGCTCGGCGACTGCCGCGCCGGCGAGTTCGGGCTCGAGGCTCCGAGCGGCTGGATCGAGCGCTTCGGCATCGATCCCGACCACCGCGGCCGCGATCTCGGCCGCCGGATGTTCGAAGCCATGTGCCGCCATTTCAAGGCCGAGGGCGCGAGCAGCGTCCGCACCCTGGTGGACCGCAACGACGCCTCGCTCGCCGGATTCCTGAAGGCGATCGGCTTCGGCGAGTCCCCGCTCACCGCGCTCGAACGGGCCATCTGAGAGGAAGAGGAACGAGCAGCCATGATCAAGGTCGAAAACCTCGAGCTGCCGAAGCGTTACCACGACGCGGTCGAGCACTGGCAGCGGCACAACTTCAAGGACTACGACGTCCTGCTCAGGTACTGGGACAAGTTCTTCCCCAAGGACGAGGCGTTCTGCCTGTGCGCCAAGATGGAGATCGGCACGACCGACGTGGTGCAGGTCGGCGAGTTCAAGGGCGAGAAGAAGCGCGTCAAGCCCGACGAGATGACCCCCGAGCAGGCGAAGCACCTGCTGGCGATCATCAAGGCGCAGGCTTCGACCGAGTTCGGCTCGATCCAGCAGCACGCCGGCACCGTGGACCGCGCGCCCGAGGACGAGGACAAGTTCTGGACCATGCGCGTCATGGCCGAGGAGCTGCGCCACGGCTACCAGATGCTGCACCTGCTGCTTTCCGAGGACTGGTCGCACGTCTCCGGCGGCGTGACCGGCGAGCAGATGGTCGAGGAGATCCTGTCCATGACCACGGGCAGCCACGTCCTCGACGCCTTCAACCTCGACTACGACTCGTACACCGACAACGTCGTGTTCGCCGCGTGCATTGACCGGGTCGGCAAGTACCAGCTGACGATGCAGAAGGTCTGCGCGTACAAGCCGATGGCCGACAGCATGCCGCCCATGCTGCGCGAGGAGGCGTTCCATCTCGCCGCCGGCGTGATCCCGATGCGCCGCTGGGCGCAGAAGGCGGCGCAGGGCAGCGTGTTCGTGACCATGACGATGATGCAGCACGCGCTCAACAAGTGGGTCCCGCGCGGCCTCGAGATGTTCGGCGACGAGCGCGGCGGCGACACCAACGTGAAGTTCGGATTCAAGGACATGAAGAACGACGAGGCCTCGTCGGCCTACCACGACGAGGTCGTGAAGATGGTGCACGACATCAACACGCGCTACCTGCGCGCGCGCTTCCCCGACATGACGCCGGACAAGTGCGAGCAGGTGCTGGCCGAACTCGCGCGTTCGCGCGGCACGCACCAGGGCGTGGCGTGGTCCGACCTGCTGCGCGTGCCGGACAAGCGGTTCTTCCGGCGCAAGGGCGTGCACGCGTTCCAGATGATCGGCATGGACGGCGAGACGTTCGCGAGCGCCGACGAATACCTGCGCTACCTGGCGAAGAACCTCAACGAGGGTTACGTCGCGAGCCGCGACCTGCGCATGTACGCCGAGGCCCTGGCGAAGGTGGCCGCGGGCGAGCTGTCGGTCGAGGACGCGGTGCGGTCCATGCCCAAGCTCAAGCGCGTGGGCGGAACCTGCCCGTGCAGCAAGGGCGTGCGATGGGTGATGGAGGACGCGGGCGGCGAGCAGACGACCGTCGCCGTGCGCTGAGCGCGACGACCGGGGGATCGCCGGCCCGGACCGCGTCCGGGCCGGCGATTTGCGTATGCGGACTGCCCGGCGCGGGCTAGCATTCTCCGCAGGCACTCCACCCTCAGGGAGGTTCCATGCGCCCGCTCCCCTTCGCCGCGCCCGCGCTGCTGCTCCTCTCCCTCGCCGCGCAGGCCCTTGCCGCGCCGCCTTCGAGCCCGCTGCATTCGCACGCGCGGCCACCCCGCCACGGCGTCGTCCTCGTCGCGCTGCGCGCGGGCACGACGCTCGAGGACGCGCCGGGCGGCGCGCTGCGCGTCCGCGAGCCGGCGCTCGCCGCGGCGCTCGGGCGCTTCGGCCTCGCGCACGCCCGCCGGCTCGTGCGTGGCGGCTCGGGCGCCGGGCGTCCCGAGTACTTCTCGCTGCGCAGCGACGCGGCGGACTTCGATCCACGCGCCGCCGCCGCGGCGCTGCGGGCGCAACCGGGCGTGCTCGCCGCGGCGCCCGACCTGAACCTTTCGCTTCACCTCGTGCCCAACGATCCCCACCTGCCGACCCAGTGGCATCTCGGCACCAGCGTCGCGGCGGTGCGTGCCCGGCCGGCGTGGGACCTCGAGACCGGCTCGCCGAACGTGCCCATCGGCATCGTGGACACCGGCGTGGACGTCGCGCATCCCGACCTCGCGGCCAAGATCTGGCACAACCTGGGCGAGATCCCGGCGAACGGGCTCGATGACGACGGCAACGGCTACGTGGACGACGTGACCGGCTGGGATTTCGGCGACGGCGACGCCGATCCGAGCCCGACTCCGATGATCGATCCGGTCGCCGGCGTGGACGTCGGCTGGCACGGCACGTTCGTCGCGGGGCTGGCCGCGGCGGCCACCAACAACGGCGACGGCATCGCCGGCGTCGCCTGGGGCTGCCCGGTGATGCCGCTCAAGGTCGCCGACGCGGCCGGCGACATTCCCCTCTCGGCGGTGACGGAAGCCGTTGGTTACGCGATCGACAACGGCGCTTCGGTGCTCAACTTCAGCCTCGGCACCTCCGACACCACCGCGCTCGCGTTCTTCCAGCCGCTCATGACGGCGGCGTTCGACGCCGGCATCGTGTGCGTGGCGTCGGCCGGCAACGACGGCGTGGACACGCGCAGTTTTCCGGCCGCCTGCGACAGCGTGCTGTCGGTGGCGGCGACCAACTCCGCGAACAACCGTGCGGACTGGTCCAACTGGGGCGACTGGGTGGACATCGCGGCACCCGGCGAATCGGTGTGGTCGAGCATCGCCCGCAACTACGTCTACGACGACGTGAGCCAGATCTTCTTCGAGATCCTCTGGTACTGGGACACGATCAATCCCTACATGTACAACGACGGCACGTCGTTCTCCTCGCCGATCGTCGCGGGCGCGGCGGCGCTCGTGCGCTCGCGCTTTCCCGCCCTCGGGCCCTGGCAGGTCCAGCGCCAGCTCGTCCTGAACGGCGACGCGCGCACGTACGACAACCCGATCGGCCCACGCCTCAACATCGAGCACGCGCTGCAGGCTCCGCTCGACGCGGCGTCCGCGGCCTCCGCGGCGCTCGCGTTCTCGCCGCCGTGGCCCAATCCGGCGGCGGGAACGGTGCGGCTCGCGTTCACGCTGCCGCGCGCGGGCCGCGCGACGCTGCGCGTGCTCGACGCGCAGGGCCGCCTCGTGCGCACGCTGCTCGACGGGACGCTGCCCGCGGGCGCGCACGCGGTGACGTGGGACGCGCGCGACGAGCGCGGCATGGCGGCCTCGCCGGGGCTCTACTTCGCCCGCATCGAGTCCGCCGGCGTCGCCGGCACGCGGCGCATCGCGCGGGTGCGCTGAGCCGGAGCGGGTTCGCGCCGGCGGCGCGGAGGGTCGGGAGGGCCCGGGGGGCGCTGCCGCGCCTCCCGGACCTTCGCACGACGAGCGCGGCGTCATCCGCGGGACGCGCGCGGCCGATAACGGCGGCGATCGGGCGCCGCTCGTGACAGCGCGCGCCCCGCGCGCCTATCATGCCGCGCTTCGAAGTCCGAACCCCATCACGCCGCGCCTCCCGGAGCCTGGATGCCCCCGCGCACCCCCCACGTCGCCTACTTCTGCATGGAATACGGCCTGCACGAGTCCTTCCCGATCTATTCGGGCGGGCTCGGGATCCTGGCCGGGGACTACATCAAGGAGGCGCGCGACCTGAAGATGCCGATGGTCGCGGTCGGGCTGCTGTGGGCCCGCGGCTACTGCGTGCAGCGCATCGGCGCCGACGGGCGGCCTTACGAGGAGTTCCCCGGCTTCGACGCGGGCTTCCTGCAGGACACGGGCGTGCGCGTTCGCGTTCGCGTGCGCGGCAAGGAGGTCCTGTGCCGCGTGTGGGTCACGGACCACTTCGGCCACTGCCCGCTCTATCTGATCGATCCCGAGAAGCACGAGGACCGCTGGATCACGCACCGCCTCTACGAGGCCGGCACGGACACCCGCATCGCGCAGGAGATGCTGCTCGGCATCGGCGGCACGCGGGCGCTGCAGTGGCTCGGCTACGACGTGCACACCTACCACTTCAACGAAGGCCACGCGGTGTTCGCCGGGATCGAGATGATCGCCGACCAGATGGAAGGCGGCGCCCCGTTCCCGACCGCGTGGGAATCGGTGCGCCGGCGCATCGTCTTCACCACCCACACCCCGGTCGTGGCGGGCAACGAGGTGCACGACCTCAAGGACCTGCGCCGCATGGGCGCCTGCCTGCAGCTTTCGGGCGCCGAGATGCGCGCCATCGGCGGCGACCCGTTCAACATGACCGTCGCGGGCCTGCGCCTGGCGCGCGCCGCGAACGCGGTCGCGCAGCTGCACGGCGAGACGGCGCGGGCGATGTGGAAGAACGTCGAGAACGCGGCCCCGATCGGGGCGATCACGAACGGGGTGCACCGCCCGACCTGGCAGTCGCCCGAGATCGCCGCGGCCGGCGACGATCCGGACCGGCTGTGGCAGGCGCACGTCATCGGCAAGCGGGCGCTGCTCGAAGAAGTGGACCGGCGCCACAACGTCGAGCTCGACCCGAAGGCGCTGCTCGTCGGCTTCGCCCGGCGCGCCGCGAGCTACAAGCGCAGCGACCTCATCCTGCGCGACGAGGCCAGGCTCGAGCGGCTGCTCGAGAAGCACAGCGTGCGCGTCCTGTTCGCCGGCAAGGCGCACCCCGACGACGCGACCGGCCGCGACATCGTCGCCCGGCTCGTGGCGGGCGCGAAGCGGCACCCGGGCAAGGTGCTGTTTCTGGAGAACTACGACATGTCGCTCGGCCGGCTGCTGACGCGCGGCTGCGACGTGTGGCTCAACAACCCGGTGCGGCCGCTCGAGGCGAGCGGCACCTCGGGCATGAAGGCGGCGATGAACGGCGTGCTCAACGTCAGCATTCTCGACGGCTGGTGGCCGGAGGCCTGCGAGGACGGCGTCAACGGCTGGGCCATCGGCAAGGGCGAGCCCGGCGACGACGCGCGCGACCTGGAGGCGCTCTACGACACGCTCGAGCAGAAGGTGCTGCCCGCCTGGAACGATCCGCCGCGCTGGCGCCGCATGATGGCCGCCAGCGTCGAGATGGCGACGACGAAGTTCAGCATGACGCGCATGATGCGCGAGTACTTCGAGCGCCTCTACGGGCTGGAGGCGGGAGCCGCCCAGGCCGGTGGCGGGGCGGCCGGCACGATTCCGGGTGCCGGATCGCCGGGGCTCCGGTAGACTTTCCGCCATGCCGATCCGCTCCGACCGTTCGTATCGCCGCTCCTATCCCCGCGCGGGGACGGGACCGGACGTGCGCGCGTAAGCGGCGCCCACCAGGAACCCGTCTCCGCCACCGCGGAGGCGGGTTTTTTTCGTCGCCCGCCGCCGCTCCGGGAGGACTCATGCCGAGGGAAACCATCGCCGCCGTGCGCGGCGCCGTGTCGGTGCGCGCGAACACGCGCGCGGCCATCCAGGAGGCGACGTCGCGCCTGCTCGTGGAACTGCTCGGGCGCAACCGGCTCGCGCCGTCGGCGATCGTGAGCGCGCTCTTCACGACGACCCCGGACCTGACGGCCGACTTCCCGGCGCACGCCGCGCGGCGGCTCGGCTGGACCGACGTGCCGCTCCTCGGCGCGACCGAGAGCGACGTGCCCGGCGCGCCCGCGCGCATCGTGCGCGTGCTCGTGACGGCGCGCGTGCGCGGCCGCGCACCGCGACTCGAGCCCGTCTACCTGGACGGGGCCGCCGCGCTGCGGCCCGACCTCGCCGGGAGCGCGGCGGGCGCGGGCACCGGGCGGCGCGGCCGGGCCCGTCCGGCGCCGTGGCGCATCGCGCTCATCGGGCTCGGGCTGATCGGCGGCTCCGCCGGGCTCGCGCTGGCGGGTCGCCCGCGCTGGCGGCGCATCGGCTTCGACGCCCGTTCCGCCGCGACGCGCGCGGCGCTGCGCGCGGGCGCGATTGACGAGGCGGCGCGCTCGCTCGCGTCCGCCTGCGCGGGCGCCGACCTCGCCCTGGTCGCGGTGCCGGTGGACGTGCTGCCCGGCGTGATCGCGCGCGTCGCGGCGGCGCTGCCGCGCGGCGCGGCGCTGCTGGATACCGGCAGCACCCGCGCCGACCTCGGCGGGGCGCTGCGCGCCGCCGCCGCGCGCGGGGTGCGCGCGTGCGGCGGACACCCGCTCGCGGGCAGCGAGGGGCGCGGGCTCGCGGGGGCGAAGGCCTCGCTCTTCCGGGGCGCGCCGTTCGCGCTGCTGCCGTGCGGTCGCGGCGTGCCGCGGCGGGTCCGCGCGCTGGTCGCCGATCTCGGCGGCGTGCCGCTCGTCGTCTCGCCGTCGGCGCACGACGCGGCGCTGGCGCGCACCAGCCACCTGCCGTGGGTCCTCGCGCGCGCGCTCGCACGCACCGGAGCGGCCGCGGCGCGCCGCCGGCTCGCCGGGCCGGGCTTCGCGGACATGACGCGCCTGGCAAGGAGCGATCCGCGCATGGCGCGCGCCTACGT
The DNA here is from genome assembly GCA_020847735.1 of Candidatus Eisenbacteria bacterium. Lineage (NCBI taxonomy): Bacteria > Candidatus Eiseniibacteriota > Candidatus Eiseniibacteriota bacterium. The sequence continues at coordinate 66,938 of JADLBL010000023.1, read as the reverse complement.
CGCGGCGAACCACCGGAACGTCGCCGCCGCATGGCGCGAGCTGCGTCGTGAGATCGAGCGCGAACTCGCCGCGCTCGGTGCCGCACGACGCGTCCAGGGGCGGTGACGACTCCTTCCCCGCCGGAGGTCCCGACGGAGGTTCGCCGCGGCCGCCCCTGCCGGTGGCGGGACGCCCGGCACGATTCCCGTATCGGGACCCGCCCGTAGCGCCTAGACTGCCGCCGTCCGCGTCGCCGCGCTGCACCCGCGCACCGCATCGAGCCGGAAGCCACCGTTTTCCCGTCACCCGCACGTGAGAACAGGAGCTCCTCGATGGACTCGACCCAGGAAACGCCGCCCGCCCCCGTCCACGCGACCCACGCCCCGCTGGACCCGATCCGCGCCATGACCGACGGGTGGAACACCTTCAAGGCGAACCTGTGGACCTGTATCGGCGTCACGCTGGTGCTGATGGCGATCTTCGTCGTCGGACAGCTGATTCCGTTCGTGAACGTGCTGTTCCTGCTGCTCGTCGCGCCGGCCGTCGCCGCCGGCGGGGCGGGCTACTTCCTGCGCGGCTCCCGCGGAGAGCGGGCGTCCTTCGAGTCCGCGTTCGAAGGCTTCCAGCGCTGGGCGAGCGCGACCGGCGCGCTGGTGATCGTCAGCCTCGTGTCCATGCTGATCCTGCTGCCCGTCCTGCTCGCGATGTTCGGGGCCGCCGGGCTCGCCGCGATCGTGGAGCGGCAGCCCGGAGCGTCGCCCAACTTCCAGCCGGCCGGCTTCGGCCTGTTGTGGCTGGCGATGCTGGTGATCTACCCGCTCATGCTGTGGTGGTCGCTGCGCTCCGCCATGACGATCTTCGTGCTCATGGAACCCGAGCGTCCGGGCGCGATCGAATCCATCCGCCGTTCGTTCGCGCTCACGGCCGGCCGTTTCTGGAGGATCGTCGGATTCACGCTGCTCACCGTCCCCGTGATGCTGATCGGCGTGCTCGCCCTGTGCGTGGGGGTGATTCCCGCAGCCACCGTGACCTACTACGGCTGGGCGCACCTCTACCGGCAATTGCGCGAGCGGACCTGAGCCTCAGTCGGCGGTCGCGATCTGCTCGAGGGCCGCGACGTACTCGTCGGGCAGGCGGTGGTGCCGGGCGCCGGAGAGGATCGTGTCCCGATAGCGGCGCGAAGGCGGCGCCGGGTTCGCCGGCCGCGCGAGGTAGCAGGCCGCGCGCACGCGGCGCGGAATCGAGCCGTCGTCGGGCCGGATCAGGTCCACGAACACCGGCAGGCGGTCGTACAGGTTGTGCTGGTCGTCCGGCCCCCGGTAGCCCTCGTAGCGGTCGAGCGACGCGAGGTGCGCTTCGCTGAGATCGAAGACCATGCCCCAGACGTTCGCGCCGTGCGAGGGCACGACGCTCGCGACGCCGCCGCCCCAGTCGTGCGACGTGAGTGGGAACGCGAGACGGTGGTCGCGCAGCACGCCCATGCCGACGACCGTGTGCCCCGGGCAGCGGCTCTGCATCTGCTCGGTACTCAGGTTGGAACCGTAGGCGAAGTAGAGCATCCGACTCCCCGGTGCGCGGGCTCGTGACCGCCGCGGAGGATAACCAAAACACCCGCGGCCCGGGATGGCCGAGTTGCCCGGTCGCGCGACGGCGGCGCCGCCGCGGCGATCCATGCTCTCGCGGCCTCCGGCTGGCGGACCTGGAACCGGTGGGGCTAAGGTGCCGGTTCCGCACCGCATTCCTCTCCGCCTCGACTGGAGTACGCGATGTCCGTCGATTTCCTCGCATTCGGTCCGCATCCCGACGACGCCGAGATCGGCTGCGGCGGGCTGCTCCGCAAGATGAAGCGCTACGGTCACACCACCGGCATCATTGATCTGACGACCGGGGACATGGGCTGGGGCACGCCGGAGATCCGCGCCGGCGAGAGTGCCGCCGCCGCGAAACTGCTTCAGCTCGACGTGCGCGAGACCCTCGATTTCGGCGACTGCCGGGTCGAGGACACGTTCGAACGCCGCTGTGCGATCGCCGGCGTGCTCCGACGGCATCGCCCGCAGATCGTGCTGGCGCCCTACTACGACCTGCCGATCGGGCGTGGCCTGGGGCACAACGATCATTACAAGTCGGGCCAGATCGTCGCGAACGCCTACAACCTCGCGCACCTCGCGAAGGCGCCGGTCGAAGGGGAGCCCCACCAGGCCAAGGCGATCTACTTCTACTTCATCCCCCCGGGGCACATGCCCACGTTCATCGTGGACATCTCCGACGACTACGGCGACTGGCTCGCGGCCGTGGACTGCCACAAGAGCCAGTTCTACAACCCCGATCGTCCCCGCCCCGCGCACCTGCCGCACCCGCGCGAGGCGTTCGAGGCGAACGCGCGCTACTGGGGATGGCAGATCGGGGCGAAGTTCGGCCAGGCGTACATCGCCGCGTCGCCGCTCAAGGTGGACGATCCGCTCACGCTCGTGCAGACGGTGATCCCACGGCCCTGAGACTTCCGCGCCCCGGCCCCGCGGCGGCCGCCCTGCTCGCCGTCGCGCTCCTCGGCCGGCCGGGCGCGGCGCCGCGTGCGTGGGCGGCGACCGCCGAAGACGACGCCGCGGCGTTGCGGCACGCCGAGGCCGAATACCACGGGCACCTCCTGCGCGACCGTCCCGACCTCGCCACGCGTTTCGGCGTGCGCGGCGCCGAGTCGAGGCTCGTGCCCGTGACCGAGGCGACGCTGCGCAGCGATCCGGCCTGGCTCACGCGCCTGGCGTCGCGGCTCGCGGCGCTGGACGGCCGGCGACTGACGGCGCGCGAAGCTGCGCGCCTCGACTCGCTGCGCGCGCAGGTGGCGCGCGAGCTCGCGCCGCACGAGAGCGGCGCGTGGGCGCGCGACCCCGCGCTCTACCTCGAGCTCGGACCCGGCGCGGTGTTCGAGTCCGCGAGACTGCGCGGCGCCGGCGCCTGCGCGCGCACGCGCCACGCCACGCGGCGGATGCGCGCGCTGCCCGAAGTGCTGCGCGCCGCGCGCGTCACGCTGCGCGCCCTTCCGGTCGCCAACGCGGCCGTCGCCGAGTCCCTCGCGGCGCCCTGGCGTGCCGCGATGGACTCGCTGCGCGCCCTTCCCGCGCGGCTCGCGGCCTGCCGCGAGCCCTCGCGGGAAGCCGACCTCGTCGAGGCCGATTCGCTCGCGATCGCGGCCTGCGGGCGATTCGTGCGATTCCTGCGCGAGGAACGCGCCGGTGCCGGTGCGGGCGACTGAAATTTCACGCGCCGGCCGGCAAATGCGTTGACGCGTCCCGCGTCCGCCCCTAAGTTTCGACGTTGAAGTCTCCGATACCATGGACGGAATCGGTGCCCTCCCCGCGAGGGGAGATTCAGGAGGAGCTCATGATGTTCCGCGCGCTGCGCATGCTGGGCGTGTCGTTCCTGCTCGCCCTGCTGGCCGGCACGGCCACGATGGCCGACGCCGCCACCCGTCAGACCACCCGCTCCGGACAGACGAGCCTGACCGCCACCGCGAAATCCGCGGCCCGTGCGACCAAGCGGCGGGTTCGCCGCCGTGCCCGGCGCCCGCCGCCGGGCGGTGTCTACGCGCGCAACGCCATTCTCGTGGATCCGGGAACGGGAGAAGTCCTGTTCGCCAAGAACAGCGACCGGCAGGTGCCCATCGCCAGCCTGACGAAGCTCATGACCGCGCTCGTCTTCCTAGAGCAGAAGCCGGCGCTCGATCGCGAGGTCGAGGTGACGGCGGTCGAGCTCGACGGCGCGGGCCACACCCAGCTGCGCCGCGGCGACCGCGTGGCGCTCGGCGACCTGCTGCACATGAGCCTCATGTCCTCGGACAACGTCGCGACGCGCGTGCTCGCGCGCGAGGCGGGCCTGACGGCCGGCGAGTTCGTCGCGCGCATGAACCGCAAGGCGGCCGAGCTCGGACTGCAGGACACGCGGTTCGTCGAGTTCACGGGCCTCGACGAGCGCAACGTCTCGACCGCGGCCGACGTCGCGCGGCTCCTGCACGCGGCGGCCCACGAACCGCTGATCCAGGAAATCACCACGACGCGGCAGTACCAGTTCGCGACCGGCCGCCGCATGCACGCCGTTCACAACACGAACCGCATGCTTTACGGCCGCTACGAGATCCTCGGCGGCAAGACGGGCTTCATCCTCGAGGCGGGCTACTGCTTCGCGACCTGGGTGCGCACCCAGGGCCGCGACCTGATCGCGGTTGTCCTCGGCGCGCCGACGAACGCCACGCGATTCGCCGACACGGTGCGGCTGCTGCAGAAGTCCACCGCCCCGGCCGGCGCCCACGCCGGCACGTGACGTGACGCCGTCCGGCGAGCGCTGGCGCGGGATCCTCACGGGGCTCGCGGCCGGGCTGGCCGGCGGACTGTTCGGCGTCGGCGGCGGCATCGTGCTCGTGCCGATGCTGACCGGCCTGTTCTCGCTGACCCAGCACGAGGCGCACGGCACCTCGCTCGCCGCAGTCGGCGCGACCGCGGTCGCGGGCCTGATCGTCTACGCGGCCGGCGGCCACGTCGCATGGGTGATCGGCGCGATCATGGCGGTCACGAGCGTGCTGTGCGCGCGCCTGGGCGCGCGCCTCGCGGCACGGACGAGTCGCGTGGCGCTCACGCGGGCCTTCGCGGTGCTGCTCGCGATCGTCGCCGCGCGGCTGTTCTGGCGTACGCCCATGCACACGGGTGCTCCGCTGCTCGCGGGGGTGGCGGGCGCGCTGGTCGCCATGCTCGTGGGCGCGGCCGTCGGGCTGCTTTCCGGCTTCATGGGCGTGGGTGGCGGGCTGCTCGCGGTGCCGGCCCTCGCGCTGCTCTTCGGCGCCCCCCAGCAGACGGCGCAGGGCACCTCCCTCGCGCTGATCCTCGCCACCGCGCCGGTCGGCGCCATCGAACACCACCGCCACGGCAACGTCGTGCCCCGCCTGGTGCCGTGGCTGGCGCTGGGCGCGATCGTCGGGGCGCCGCTGGCTTCCGCCCTCGCCCTGCGGCTGCCGCAGGCGGTGCTGGCGCGCGCTTTCGCGGTCTTCCTGCTCGCGAACGCGGTCCAGACCTGGGCGCGGGTCGCCCGCGCGAGGGGTTAGCCGGGGTCGGGAGGCCGCCCCTTCCGGCGGGCCGGGAAGCGTCGTGCAGTTTGCCCGGACTCGACCTCGTTTTCGGGGCATGAACATCGTTGCGTTCGCAAGACTTGGCCTTGAGGCAGGGCCGCCCCGTGGCCTATCCTTGAGTCCGTTACAACCTTCGTATCAGTCACAGCGTGCGCGGCCCCGGCCACGCACATCCGGCGCGGGACGTCGGCCACCCCCCGAGTGCGCCCACCCCAACGGGATCGCATCTCGCATCGCAGCCCACAGGAGATCCCCGATGAAGAAGCTTGTGACCACGCTCCTCACGGTCGCGGCCGTCGCCCTCGTGGCGACCGCCTCGTTCGCGGCCAGCGCCGTGCGCATCAGCCAGGTCTATGGCGGCGGCGGCGGCAGCGGCACCTACACCAACGATTACGTCGAGCTCTTCAACTCGAGCGCCGTTCCCGTGGACATGAGCGGCTGGGCGCTGGAATACGGCTCGGCGACCGGCAACTGGGGCAGCTCGTCGGGCAACTACTTCGTCCTGCCGGCCGGCACGATCATCCAGCCCTGCTCCTATCTGCTGATCCAGACCGGCTCGGCCGGCACCGCCGGCGAGGCGCTTCCGGTGACGCCGGACCTCGTCACCGCTTCGATCAACGCCGGTCAGACGAACGGCAAGATCGGCCTGTTCACGGCGCTGCAGGCGAACGTCGCGTGCACGTCGGTTCCCGCGGGCGTCACGGTGGACAAGGTCTCGTACGGCACGGCCAACTGCTGGGAAGGCGCGGCTGCGTGCGGCGCGCTGACCAACACGACGGTGGCGGTGCGCGCCAACGGCGGCCTGACGGACACCGACGAGAATGGCGCCGACTTCGCCCCCGTCGCCGCCGGCCCGATCATGCACAACGCGGCTTCGGGCGCGAACGCGGCCTGCCTCGCGACCCCGTCCATGAAGGGCACCTGGGGCGCGCTGAAGTCCATTTACCGCTAGTACCCGAAGCACGACGCTTCGCTCGCAGCACCGAAACCCCGCCCGACCCGGGCGGGGTTTCGGCTTTCCACGCTGGCGCCGCCAAGGGCCTGCGCCCGGGGCGCTTGCGCGGCGGGCCGAGAGGACGCTTCAGAACGACGCAGCAGCAGCCGATTTGCAGGGGGAACCCCCCGAGCGGCGGCGCCGTCCGCCGGAGCCGAAACGACTTCGCTCTCCCCACGACACGGAGTCCTCCATGCCGCGTCCCGCCCGCAACCGGACCCTGCAGGCGAAACGCCCGCCACGCGCCCTGCGCGCCACGAGCGCGCTCGATGCTCCGCTTTCGCGCGAGCGCGAGGCGCCGCGTGCGGGAGCGGGTCAGGCGCCCGCTTCGGCGCTGCCGGCCGAGGTCGCGCGCCAGTCGCAGCGCGAGCTGGACCGCCTGCGCCGCCTGCCCGCCGGCGCGCCCGAAGCGGGACAGATCCGCACCTACCTGCAATGGCTGTGGTCCATGCCGTGGGAGTCGCTGGTTTCCGAGGAGGCCGACCTGCCGCACGTCGAGTCCGTGCTCGACCACGACCAGCTCGGCATGCACAAGGCCAAGGAGCGGATCGTCGAGTACCTCGCGGTGCGGCGGCTCAAGCCCGACCTGCCCGGGCCGGCGCTGTGCCTTGTCGGCCCGCCCGGCACCGGCAAGTCGTCCATCGGCGCGACCGTCGCGCGCGCGCTCGCGCGGCCGTTCGCGCGCATCAGCGTCTCGGGCACCAGCGACGCGGCCGAGCTGATCGGCGACGCCCGCTCGGCGCCCGGCGCGCAGCCGGGCAAGATCGTCCGTGCGTTGCGCGAGGCGGGCGCGCGCAATCCGGTGCTGATGATCGACGGCATGGATCGCCTCGTCGGCGAAGGCGGGCTCGGAGTCGCCGAAGTGCTGCTCGAACTGCTCGACCCCGAATCGAGCGCCCACTTCACCGACCACTACCTCGGGCTTCCCATCGACCTGTCGCACGCGATCCTGCTGCTGTGCGCGAACCACCTCGAGCAGGTGCCCGACGCGCTGCAGGAGCGCATCGAGGTCATCGAGGTTCCCGGCTACAGCGAGGACGAAAAGATCGAGATCGCGCGCCGCTTCCTGATTCCCCGCCAGCTCGTCGAGCACGGCCTCGCGCCGCGCGATCTGGTGATCCAGGAGGATGCGCTGCGCGCGATGATCCGCCACTGGACGCTGGAGGCCGGCGTGCGCGGGCTCGTGCGCCAGCTGGCGACGGTCTGCCGGAAGGTCGCGCGCGCGCGCGTCATGGGACAGGGCCGGCGCCATCTCGTGACGCCGCCGAAGCTCGAGGGCTATCTCGGCAGCCGGTTGTTCCAGCCCGAGATGGCCGGCAAGGACGACGAGGTCGGCGTGGCGATGGGGCTGGCGTGGACGGCGGCCGGCGGCGAGATCCTCGTCGTCGAGGCGTTGCGCATGCCGGGCGCCGGCCGGGTGACGCTCACCGGGCAGCTCGGCGAAGTGATGCGCGAGTCGGTGCAGGCCGCGCACTCGTACGTGCGCTCGCGGGCGGACGACCTCGAGATCGAGGCCGAGGCGTTCAGCGGCAGCGACATCCACATTCATTTCCCCGCCGGCGGCGTGCCGAAGGACGGCCCCTCGGCGGGCATGACCGTCGGGCTCGTCATCGCCTCGGTCCTGAGCGACCGGCCGATCCGGCACGACGTGGCGCTCACCGGCGAGGTGAGCCTGCGCGGCAAAGTGCTCGTGGTGGGCGGCATGCGCGAGAAGGCGCTGGCGGCCTACCGCGCGGGCATCCGCATGCTGATCTTTCCGGCCGCCAACGTGAAGGATCTTGCCGACATTCCGGCCGACGTGCGGTCACGGCTCGAGCTGGTTCCGGTGGATTCCATGGACCAGGTGTTCGACCTCGCCCTGTCCCGCGTCATCGTGCCGCAGCGCGTCGGTTCGCAGTTCGTGATCCCGGGAGAGGAGCCGGCCGGGGAGGAACGCCCGGCGGACCTGACCGAGACCGGCCGCCGCCGCATCCTGGTGGACGACGAGGACGAGTAGCGAAGCGTCCGGCCGATCGGCGTGGAGCGCGTGCCCGTCGCGGGGCCGCCGACCGGCGTGGTTACGGTTCCTCGCCCGTGCCCTCGACGTCCTCGTCGCGAACCGCTCCGCCCCGATCAATCGCCTCGAGATAGTCGTCGAGGATCTCGCGCGCCTCGTCGAAGTCGCGCCCGGCGACCAGGATCTCGCCCCAGGCGGAGGTGGACCAGTCGCGCCGCACGTCGCCGTAACCCGGCAGGCTCGTGCTGCGCAGCACCGCGGTCACGCCGTTGTTCTCGAGAACTCCGCGCAGCAGCGCGCCCGATGCGGCGTCGGGCACCCGGTGAACCACCAGGACGTCGCCGGGATCCCGCGGGGGCTCGTCCGCCAGCGTGACGCGGCAGTCCGGGCAGGCGACCGTCTCGGGCCCGTATTCGGTTCCGCACTCCGGGCACCAGGGCACGGCGGTCAGGTCCGCGCCGGCGCCGCGTGGTGCGCGGCGAGGCGCCGGGCGGCCTCCTCGACGTCCTCGCGCCGCGTGCACATCGCCAGCCGCACCCAGTCGCCGAACGCCTCGCCGAACGCGGTGCCCGGCAGCGCCGCGACCCCGATCGCGAGCCACTGCTCGACGAGCGCCCAGACGTCTCCGTCGCCGCGCGCCTCGCGAATGTTCGCGAACGCGTAGAACGCGCCGAGCGGCACCGGCGTGTGGATCGCCGCGCAGTCGCGCAGCCCTCCCAGCAGCAGCCGGCGGCGTTCGTCGTAGGCGGAACGCATCGCCTCGACGCAGTCCTGCGGTCCGGCCACCGCCGCGAGCGCCGCGAGCTGGGTCGCGGGGAACACGCCGTGCGTCGTGTAGAAGGCGAGCAGCGGGCCGAAGACCGCGCGCATCGCGGGCGGCGCCACCACGTACCCCACCCGCCAGCCCGTCATGGCGTACGACTTGGAGAACGTGTAAACGCTGAGCGTCCGCTCGGCCATGCCGGGCAGCGACGCGAAGCTCACGTGTTTCGCGCCGTCGTAGAGCAGGTGCTCGTACGCTTCGTCGCTGATGATCCACAGGTCGCGCTCGCCGGCGACCGCCGCGAGCGCTTCGAGGTGCGCGCGTCCGAGCACCACGCCCGTCGGGTTGTTCGGCGTGTTGAGGTAGATGCCCTTCGTGTTCGGCGCGAGCGCCGCGCGCAGCCGGTCGGCGAACTCCGCGGGCGACCAGCCTCCCGGGCCGAGCTCGAGGTACACGGGCAGCGATCGCATCGAGGCGCCGGTGGCGAAGCCGACGAGCTTGGGCAGCGCCATCCAGTGCGGCGAGAGCACGAGCAGCTCGTCGCCGGCCGACAGCAGCGCCTGCATGGCGAGGAACAAACCGTGCGTTCCGCCGGCCGTGACGACGATGTCGTCGGGGTGGGCGGTCATGCGGTTCTCGCGTTCGAGCTTCGCGACCAGCGCCTCGCGCAGGCCGACATCGCCGCGCTGGTCCGGGTAGTGCGTCGCGCCATCGCGGGCCGCCTTCGCGAGCGCTTCGACGATGTGCGGGGGGGTGTCGAAGTCGGGTTCGCCGCGTTCGAGGTGCAGGATGCGCTCGCCGGCCTTCTCCCGCGCCTTCGCGGCGGCCATCACCCGGGCGAGATCGGAGGTCGCGTGCAGGACGGGGCGGTCGGCGATCAACTGGGGCATCGGCGGGCTCCGGGAAGGACGACGGGGCGGATCCATTCGGCGCGCGGAATGTAGCCGCCGGAGCGCGCCGGTTCCAACCCCGGATGTGCGCCGCGCGTGCCGTGCCCGGGTGGGCGCGATTCGGCAGCGCCGCGCATTTCGCACGCGCGCGCACGGCACGGGCGTTGCCTCGCCCGTGGACCCGCACGCACCCACGCACCGACACCAGGAGGTGGCCCATGTCCAGACTTCCGCTCCGCGACATCGCCGAACGGCTCGCCAACGCCCCCGATCTCGAGAGCTGCCTGGACACGCTGCTCGCCTATCTGCGGCCCCAGCAGGCGGAATGGCACCCGACGGTGGCGCTCTACGACTCCTCGCGCGAGGTCTTCCACCGCGTCTGGCAGCGCGAGCGCGGCCGGCTCGACCGGCGCGACCTGGTCCTGCCCGTGGACCACCTGCCGGCCCGGTTCGTGCGAAAGTTCATCCGGCCCAGTGCATTCTTCAATGGCGACGACCGGCGCTCGCTGCTGGCGAAGCTCTTCCAGTCGAGCCCGACCTACGAACCGGACCGTTTCGAAGGCCCGCAGGTCCAGCCCCTGACGGCCCCGGTCGGCTGGCGGTCGTGCGTCTGCCTGCCGCTCAACGACCATGACCGCCTGCTCGGGCTGATCGTGATCGTGAGCCCGCAGGCCAAGGCGTTCCCGAACGCCGTGGCCGAGGAACTGGGCGCCCTGCGGGGCATGGCGTCGCTGGCGCTCGCGCGGCGCATGAACGTCACCGAAGCGCCCTCCGGCGAATCGCGCGGCGCCACCGAGGCGGCCCGCCGCGCCGCGCTGCTCATGCAGGGGCGCGTGCAGGAGCTGCAGCGGCAGTCGGAGGCGCTGGAGGCCGAAAATCTCGCCAAGGCCGCGACGCTCGAGTCGCTCATGCGCGAGGTCGAGTCGCTGCGGGGCGAAGCCGACGCGCGCCACAACGAGCGCGTCGCCACCGCACGCATCACGAGCGCGCTCGAGGAACAGTCGGCGGCCGCGGCGCAGCACCTGAACGAGGCCTACGCGCAGCTCGCCCGCACGCAGGCGATCAACCAGGAGCTGCAGGACACGCTGCTGCTCGTGCAGCGCGCGTTCTCGGCGCTGTCGGGCTCGGACGACGCGGTGTCGCTCACGCGCTCGCTGGTCGCGTGGTGCTGCGAGCACTTCGACGTCGGGCGCTGCAGCGTCATGCGCGTGGACGACGCGCACGGCGACCTGCGCATCTTCGCGCACCGCGGTCTCGACCCGGCGCTCGCGGGCCAGGTGCGGGTGCCGATGGGCGCGGGTGTCGCGGGCTGGGTCGCGCACAACCGCCAGCCGGTGTTCATGCGCGAGCGCGAGGACGAGACGCCGGTCCCGCCGACGGGAGTGGACGAGTACAACTCGGACTCGTTCATCTCGATGCCGCTCGTGCACCGCAACCGCATCGTCGGGGTGCTCAACCTGAGCAACAAGCGCGACGGCGAGCCGTTCTCGGAGCGTGACCTGACCCGGGCCCAGCTCGCGGGCAGCGTGCTCGCGCTCGCGATCGGCGAGAGCGCGCCGGGCGCGCGCGCGAAGGCGGCGTAGCGTCCTCGCGGAACGGCGGACGGCTCAGCGCTTCGCGCGCAGCTCGGCGAGCGCCTGGCGGTGGGCGGCGAAGGCGATGTCGTGCGGCAGGTCCTCGAGCGGGAACCATTCCGCGTCGAGCGCGTCGTCGCCGGGCGTCAGCCGCCCGCCGTCGCCCGTGCCGATGTAGAGGATGAGGACGGCGCGCACGCGCGGATCGTCGAAGCCGGCGTAGACGCCGAACAACCCGGTCAGCACCGCGTCGAGTCCCGTTTCCTCGCGCAGCTCCCGCACGGCGGACTGTTCCGGCGTCTCGCCCGCCTCCATGAACCCGGCCGGGATGCACCACTCGCCGGCGCGCGGGTCGTACTTGCGGCGCACGAGCAGCACGCGGCCGTTCTCGACGAGCAGCACGCCGGCAGCGGGCACCGGATTGCGGTACCAGATGAAACCGCACGCCGGGCAGGTCGGGCGAAGGGTGCCATGCTCGTCGCGCGGCTCGAGGGCCGTGGCGCAGCGGGGACAGAAGCTCGGGTCGAAGAGGGACATGGACCGCGCAGCGTAAACGACTTTCCCCGAGTCGGCATCCGGGGCGCGAAAACGAAGCGGCCGGACCCGATCCCCGGGTCCGGCCGTCCGTGCTGCGTCACATCGAGGGGGCGCCGCGCTGCACCGTTCCGCCGTTACTTCGCCCCATGCTTGGCGCCTTTCGGCGCCGGCGGTCGGTCGACGCCCCCCGATGCGACTCCCGCGCGCGGCGGACCGCTCCGCGCGATGACTCCGTGGATTGCCCTGCGGATCCTGCCACCCGCTAGCGACGGTTCTCCTGCAGTTCCCGTCGCAACTGCTGGAGCTGCTCGCGCAGGTCCTGCAGCTGCTGGCGCAGGTCCTCGTCGTCCGCATTCCCCTTGATGCGGATGTCGAGTTTCCTGTCGTCCCCCATTCGGCCGAGCCCCATGGGTCCCTTCCCGTCGCGCAGGCGAAACACGCGCGGGGAGTCCTCCAGTGCGGCCTGCACGGTCTGCTTCCCGCCGCGGCGCACGAGCGTGACTGACACGTCCCCGCTCTCGTCCGCGAGCGCCTTGATCAGGTCGTCCGTGTCGTACACCGCGGTGCCGTTCACCGCCGTGATGATGTCGCCGGCGCGGATGCCGGCCCGCTCGGCGGGCGTCTTCTCGAGCACCTCGACGACCAGCGCGCCCCGGGTGCCGGAAGCGCCGAGCGCCGACGCGAGATCCTCGTTCAGCGCCTCGATGCGCACCCCCAGACGGCCGCGTCCCGCGGTGCCCATCCACATCATCCCGCCGCCGCCGGGCAGCCGGCGAACGTCGAAGTCGCGAAGGGACTCGCGAACGTGGTCCCGAATCTCGTCGGCGTCCGGCGCGTTGCCCGGGTGGCGGCGAACCTCCTTCTCCACCCGCGGAGCCGGGGCCGCGTGCGGCTCCGGCGGCGCGGGAGGCGCCGGCGGCGCGATGTCGTCGTCCTGCGGCCGCTCTGCGAGCCGCACGGCCAGCGTCAGGCGCTGCCCCTTGCGCACCAGGCCGAGCGACACGCTGTCCCCTTCGCGTGAACCGCCGATGCGCTCGGTCAGATCCTCCGGCGAGGAGATGTCGCGGCGGTCCACCGACACGATCACGTCACCCTTGCGCAGCCCGGCGCGATCGGCCGGGCTGTCGGGCACGACGCTCGAGACGAGCGCGCCGTCCGCCGAAAGGTCGAGTGCCTCGCGCAGGTCGCTCGTGACCTCCTGCGTGTACACGCCCAGCCATGCCCGGGCCGACGCGAGTGCCGGCAGCGTGAGCATGAGCAACGAGGCGGAGAGCACGAGCCAGCGAACTGGCGTCGTTCTACGCATGAACTTCCCCCTGTGTTAGCGTCCGGATCCTGGGCGGGGATCGCGTCCTGCTGTGGGGTTAGACAGAGCGATCGCCCATTTGGTTCCACGAAGTTCCTCCACGCCCTGCCGCGATCGGCGCCCGCAATCCCATGAAAGTCAGAGACGTGTTAACGCTCGCCGTGGAGGACATCGCCCTCGGCGGCAAGGCGCTCGCCCGTCACGAGGGCCGGGTCGTGTTCGTGGATCGCGGCCTGCCGGGCGACCGCGTGCGCGCGCGGCTCACGAAGGTCAAGCGCACCTTCGCCGAGGCGCGGCTCGAGGCGGTCGAAGCGCCCGGTCCCGAGCGGACCTCGGCGCGCTGCGCGCACGCCGGGCAATGCGGCGGCTGCCGGCTTCAGGAGCTGCCCTACGAGGCGCAGTGCAGGCTCAAGGAGCGCCAGGTCGTCGAGGCGCTCCGCCATCTCGGCGGCATCGCCGAGCCGCCCGTGCGCGCGCTCATCCCCGCGCCTTCGCCCTGGCAGTACCGCAACAAGATGGAGTTCAGCTTCATGCAGGACGCGCAGGGCGCTCCGGTGCTCGGCCTGCACGAGCGCGGAACCTTCGACCGGGTCTTCGAGGTGCGCGAGTGCCATCTGCCCTCGCCGCTCGTGGTCGAGATCCTGCGGCTCACCCAGCGATTCGCCCGCGAGCGGCAATGGCCCGCCTACCATCCCTCGCGCCACGACGGAATCGCGCGCTTCCTGATGATCCGGCACCTGCCGCTCACCGACGAGTGCGCCGTGCACCTCATCGCGGTGTCCGACCGGCTCGCGGGATTGCGCGAATGGGCCGCGGCGGTCGCCGCGCTCTCGCCCGCGGTGAAGACCGTGACGCTGGGCCTGAACGGATCGCGCGCGAACGTCGCGGTCATGGAAAGCGAGATCGTGCTGCACGGAACGGGCGCGATCGTCGAGCGGCTGCTCGGCCTCGAGTTCGAGGTCGTCGGCAACGCCTTCCTGCAGACCAACAGCGCCCAGGCCGGGCGGCTCTACCAGGCCGCGCTCGACGCCGCGCGCATCGAGGGCGGCGAGACCGTTCTCGACCTGTACTGCGGCGCCGGCACGCTGACGCTGCTGTTCGCGCGAGTCGCGCGACACGCGGTGGGGGTCGAGAGCGTGCCGGAGGCCGTCGAGCGCGCGCGCCGCAACGCCGTCCGCAACGGCCTCGGCGGGGCTCGCTTCGAATGCGGCGAGGCCCGGCAGGTGCTGCGCGAGTGGGCGCAGGGCAGGCGCGAGGGCGCGGTGAAGCCCGACCTCGTCGTGGTGGACCCGCCGCGCGCGGGACTGCATCCGCGCGTCGTCTTCCGCGCGGCCGAACTCGCACCGAAGCGCATCGTCTACGTCTCGTGCAATCCGGCCACGCTGGCCCGCGACCTCAAGGACTTCGCGCCGCTCGGCTACACGCCCGCCGAGGTCACGCCGGTGGACATGTTCCCGCACACGCCGCACATCGAATGCGTCGCGCGCCTCGAGCGGACGAACGCCTGACCTGACGGAACTCCGGCGCCCGGCGCCTTCCGTTGCAAATTGCCCTGCCCGGAGCCGAGCGCGCGCGTGCTACCCTCGTTGCCCATGAACCACCCCGCCCTGCGTCCGCTGGCCCTCGCCGCGGTCCTTCTCGCCCCGCTCGCCGCACCCTCGTCACGCGCTCAGGAGGGCTCACCCGCCAGCCTCGACAGCGGTCGCCTGATCGTCCTCGAGCGGGGCACCCCGGTGGGATACGAGGACTTCGCCTACGAGCGCCGCGCCGATTCGATCCTCGTCAGCGGTGCGCACACGCGCACGGTGCGCAACCCGGACGGTTCGACCGTCAAGTGGGTGAAGAGGTTCAGCCTGGTGGTGGATGGCCGGGATTTCGGCCTGCGGGGATACACGTCGAACCTCGAGGTGGGCACGGACCTGACCGTGAAGGGCGTCGTGCCCGGAGACACGGCCATGACCGTGTACACCGAACGCGATGGCGCCGGCACCGCCGAACGCCTCGAGCAGCCGCCGGGGCGGCTGTTCGTCATGGACCCGCCCCTGTTCTCGCTCTTCGACGTCATCTGCCGTCACGCGAGCATGCGGTCGCTTCCGAGCCGGCCGGTGGAACTGGTGACCCTGGGCGAGCCGGCGGGCACCGGGCAGGCGACCCTGGCGGCCGCGGGAACGGACACGATCCGCTGGGCCGGCAAGCGGATGATCACCCGGCGCTACACGCTCACCGACGAGAGCGGCACGTTCGTCGCGTGGGTCTCGCCCGAGGGCCACATGCTCCGCCTGCTGCACGGGGCGAGCGGCCTCGAGGTGCTGCGCGAAGAGCCCGCGGCGAAGGGGAAGCGCCGGGCGGCGGAGCGATCGCGGCGCCAATGATCCGCCGGCTCGCGCGGCGGGAGAATCACGCGGGGCCTCGGCCCCTCCACTGCCGGAAGCAGGGCTCCTGGATCACCGCTGGTCCCGCTCATCGAAGTACAAGCACCTTGTTCACGGCCCACTCGCGCGCCGTGTCGAGCCGAAGGAAGTAGACGCCGCTCGCGAGCCAACGCCCGCCGCCATCCACGGCGCTCCATTCGCGCTCCTGGTGCCCGGCCGGGAGCAGCCCGAGATCCCAGCGGCGCACCGCCCGACCCGAGACGTCGAACAGCGCCAGCGTGACCCGCGAGGCTCGGGGCAGATCGAAGGCCGCGAGCGAATGTCCGAGAACCGGGTTCGGCCGCGTCGGAAGGAAGCGGAACGGACGCACGAGCGGAGGCACTTGCGGAACGTCGACCCAGCCCGGCGCCCCGCCGATCCAGAACCCGCCCTGCAGCGCGTACGCCGCCGCGGCCAGCGTGCCGGCATCGTGCTGTCCGATCGTTCCGCCGAGCACGTAACCGCCGGCGGACACGAACGCCGTGCCGCCGCCCTCGAGCGCGCGCCAGGCGAGTGCATCGTAAGCGCCGGCACTGCCTACCCCACCAGCGACGGCCAGCGTCGCGGCCGCGGCGACAAACATCATCCGCCGAGCGTTCATCGCACACCAATCACGGTGAAGCTGAACGCGCCGTCGGTCGCCGTGCCGGAGCCGTTGACGATACGCAGGGCGACGAGCGCCGGGCCCGGAAGCGACGACGCCATCGCGATCAGGGTTCCGCTGTTCGCCACCGGGGTCACCGAAAGGGTCGTGTGGTGGGTGGCGAGGAACGGGGTGTCGAAGATGATGTTGTAGATGCCCGTGGCCGGGTGCGTCACCCTGAAACCGGATCCCTCGTTGATCGAGCCTGCGGCCAGCACCTCGCCCCGCACGATCCGCAGCGCCTCTTCGCTCGCGGGGGCGAGCCACTGGCCCGACGCGCCCATTCGAATGTCGCCGCGGACTTCGAGCTTGCTCGTCGGCGCCGAGGTGCCGATGCCGACGTTGCCGCCGGTGTCCACCCGCATCTTCTCGCCGTTGTCCCAGAACACCATGTCGCCGCCGGGGCGCGCGTTGGCGAAGGTCATGTCCGGGCTGCCCGCGGAGCCGTAACCCATCCATCCGGTCTCGGTCGTCGCGTTCTGGAATGAGATGAATCCCGACTGCTGCAACGGAGCCGCGCTGTCCTCCAGGACCATCGCGGGCTGGTTGGCCCTGATGTGGAGGGGGCGGCCGGGCGTCGCCGTGCCGATGCCGACGTTTCCGCCGAGGTAGCCGAGGTTCGTCCCGTTCATCTGCCAGGGCCCGAGCGCGTAGGGAGCGCCGGTGATTGCCTGCCGCGGCCCCAGCACCGTCACCGCCGAACAGGTGGTGTCAGCGCACACCTCGACCTGGAGCCAGCGCGCCTCGCCGTTGAACGCCTGCGATCCGAACTCGTTGCCCGCGTTCAGGACCACGGAGAAAATGCCGCCCGAGACCGGCACGCTCGTCAGCGTCTGAACCGTGCCGACCTGGTTGCCCCCGGTCGGGGGATCGCCCGATCCGGCGGCATCCCAGAGGCTGAAGCGAAGCGCCACGTTGCCCTGGACGGGCACGCCGGACCGACTGAGCTGGCCCTGGTAGCTGAAACCGTGTCCGAGCGTCGTCGCCGGCGCAAGGCCGGGCACGACGAGCAGCAATGCGGCAAGCAGCTCGTGGATCGAGTGACGCTTCGACATATTCACCTCCGCAGGGTTGGTTCGTGGATCCCCAGGAACTGGCCGGGCCTCGGCCTCACGTCCGGAACAGCGCGGCCCACCGGGCGATGTCCGCCCGTCAATACCTCGTGCGCCAAAACCGCCCGCGAAGTGACATGCGGCGCCCCACGAACCCCGAGAACGCCCCGGCGGCGGCGCTTTGCCGCCTCGGCTTGCCCGCCTGTCACATCCCGGTTCGTTTTGTCGCATGGCATGGAACGAGACATGGTGGGCGCGGTTGGCGGGAGCCTAGAATCCCAGCCGAGCGGGCAGTCTCACCCGGGGAGAGGCCATGGCCGACGAACGATGGTCCAGGTTGCGGGAGTTGTTCGACCGTGTTCGCGACCTGCCCGCCGTCGCGCGGCACGAGGCACTCGACGCGGACCCGGGCCTCGACCCCGCGCTACGTGACGAAGTCCATGCGCTGCTGAAGGCGCACGACGCGGCCTCCGGATTCCTCGCCGACCGGCCGGCGCCCGCCGCCGGCACGCTCGTCGGGCCGTATCGCCTGATCGAACCGATCGGCGAGGGCGGCTTCGCCGTCGTCTACCTCGCCGAACAACAGCAGCCGATCCGCCGCCGCGTGGCCCTCAAGCTCATCAAGCCGGGCATGGACTCGAAACAGGTGATCGCACGCTTCGAAGCCGAACGCCAGGCTCTCGCGCTGATGGACCATCCGGGCATCGCCCAGGTCTTCGACGCCGGCGAAACCGAAGCAGGCCGACCCTATTTCGCCATGGAGAACGTGCCCGGCGTCCCCATCACCAGCTTCTCGGACGCCGCGCAGTTGACGCTGCGCGAGCGACTGAAGCTGTTCCTGCAGGTGTGCGATGCGATCCAGCACGCGCACCAGAAGGGCGTGATCCACCGCGACATCAAGCCGTCGAACGTCCTCGTGGCCCGCGGCGAGACGGCGGTGCTGAAGGTGATCGACTTCGGCGTCGCGAAGGCCACGGGCGAGACGTCGCTGGGCGGACCGGCGATGACGCGCGAAGGGGTCATCATCGGCACCGCGGGCTACATGAGCCCCGAGCAGCTCGGCGCGATCCGCGCCCCCGTGGATACGCGCTCGGACATCTACTCGCTCGGCGTGCTCCTCTACGAGCTGCTCGTAGGCGACCTGCCGTTTGACCGCGATCGCCTCCGGAACGCCTCGTGGCCCGATGCCATGCAGATCGTGCTCTCCGATCCGCCGACGCCGGCCGAGCGGGCCGCGCGCTCCGACACGGGCGAGCGGGCAGGCAAGCGCTCGACCGACGCGCGCACCCTGATCCGATCGCTCAAGGGCGAGATGCAATGGATCACACTGAAGGCGATGGAGCGTGACCCCGAGCGCCGCTACGCCTCGGCCTCCGAGCTGGCCGCGGACATCCGGCGTTACCTCGCGAACGAGCCCGTACTCGCGGCGGCGCCCGGAGCGCTCTACCGCTGGAAGAAGTTCGCGCGCCGGCACGCCGTGGGGGTCGCAGCGGCCGGAATCGTGCTGCTCGCGCTCGTGGTCGGCGGCATCGCCACAGGCATCGGCTTCCGCCGCGCGGTCCAGGCCGAGCGAGTCGCGCGCCGCGAGGCCGAGTCGGCGAAGCAGGTGGCCCAGTTCATGGTCGGGCTCTTCCACGCCTCGGGTCCGGGCGGAAACCCCGATTCGCTCACCGTGCGGGCGCTTCTCGAACGCGGGTTCGAGCAGGACGCGACCGCGCCTCCCGCGGATCCTCTCGTGCGCGCCCGGCTG
Source organism: Candidatus Eisenbacteria bacterium (assembly GCA_020847735.1). Classification (NCBI taxonomy): domain Bacteria; phylum Candidatus Eiseniibacteriota; species Candidatus Eiseniibacteriota bacterium. The sequence goes on along the minus strand of JADLBL010000023.1, from coordinate 47,929 downwards.
CTCGGCGCAATCAGCGACTCGTATCTCAATCTCGGCGATTTCGAATCGGGTCTACGGGCGGCGCGCGCCGCGCTGGCCGCCGTGGATGCGGCACGACCGCGTGACGAAGTCGAAGTCGGGCGCTATCTGGACAAGCTCGCGAACGGATACAGCATGGCGGGGCGCAGGGACAGCATTCCGCCGCTCGTCGACCGTGCGATCGGACTGCTCGCCCGAAGCCGCACCGGCGATCCCACGCTGCTGGCCATGAGTTACTACCGAAAAGCGCGCCTGCAAATGGATGCTCAGGCGCTCGACCAGGCCGATTCGCTGCTCGCACTTGCGATCGCCAGCGCAAACCGCTCTCCGAAGCCGGACGCCAGCGTGCTCACGCGGGTCCACTCCAGTCGCTCGACGCTCGCCTCGTGGCGCTCGCGTCACGACACGGCGCTCGAGGAGGGCAGGAGCGCACTCGCGTACGCGATTGAAGCGAACGAGCCGCTGCAAGAGCCCGGGCTCCAGTCCATGATCGCCTCCGATTTCCTCCATCTGGGCAGGCTCGACTCGGCCCTGGCGCACGCCCGGATCGGCGTGGACATGGCCCGGCGGCTCTGGGCACCGGATCACCGTTCGGTCGCGATCGCGCTCGGTCGGCTCGCCGACGTCCAGGTGGCGCGCGGGAGGTACCCCGAGGCGATCGCCGCGGAAGAGGAGGCCGTCCGTATCCTGCGCGCCAGGGGGGCGCGAAACGACGCGCTCGCGTTCGAGCTGGCGACACTCGGCAGCATCCACAGGTCGGCAGGGCAACTCGACGAAGGAATCCGCCTGACGAAGGAAGCGCTCGAGATCTACCGCGAAGTCTACGGACCCGACCACGCCCGCGTCGGCGAGGCCCTGGCCAACCTCGCGGGACAAGAATTCCAGGCAGGGCAGACGAGGGCGGCCGACGCGCATTACCGCCGGGCGATCGCGGTGCTCGTGGCCAACCGCGACGAAACGCTCGTGCTGCCCACCGCGCGGATCGGCTACGGCAACCTGTGTCTCGATCTCGAGCGCCACTCCGAAGCCGAGAGCCTGTTCGTGAGCGCGTGGACCGGCCTCGACTCGTCGAACGCGGCGCTGCGCTCCTACTGCGGAGACGACCTGTTCGGCCGCGCGCGCGTCGCGGCCCGGCAGGGCCGCGCGGCGGAAGCCGAGGCGCTCGCGGCGATCGCGCTTCGATTGTGCCGCGGCGGTCTTGAGGAAAGCGATCCTCAGATGCTCGATACGTGGTTCTGCATGGCCGAAGTGAGCTGGGAGACCGGCAGGCGGGATGCGGCGATCGCGCTGCTCGCCAAGGCTCGGCGCAGCGGAGCCACCGTGAAGGACGTCGAGCGCTTCCCGAGGCTGCTGGCCGCGCGCTCCCGGCCTGACTACCCCTTCGTCAGCTCGCCGTAGAGCCAGGCCCGAGCGAAGGCCCAATCGCGCAGCACCGTGCGCGTCGAGGTCCCGAGCACTTCGGCCACCTCCTCGACGCTGAGCCCGGCGTAGAAGCGCAGGCGCACGATTTCCGCCACGCGTGCGTCCTGATCCCGGAGGCGTTCGATGGCCTCGTCGAGCGCCAGCACGGTCCCGGGATCGTCGTCGGCGGCGAGCGCCGCGACCTCGGCGAGATCGAGCGAAAGTTTCGGCGCCGGCCGCCCGTCGGCATCGCCGCCGCGCTTCTGGCGGCCGCGCGACCGTGCACGGTCGATCAGGATGCGCCGCATGGCCTCGGCCGCCGCCGCGAAGAACTGACCGCGACTCTCCCAGCGCGAACCGTCCGCGGGACCGAGACGCAGGTACGCCTCGTGGACGAGCTCGGTGGACTGGAGCGTGACGTGCCCGTGCTCGCCGCGCAGCCGGGAGCGGGCGATCGCGCGCAGCTCGTCGTAGACCTGCTGGACGAAGGTATCGGTGCCCTTGTGCGAGGGGTCCGCGGCGGGTTCACCGGCGGACCGTTCGCGGGGTGGAGGATCCGAGCTCGTCATGTATCGAAGCTAGCGAAGTCGCGGAGGTGGCACAATCGTTCGGCGATCGGAGCCCGGCCGGCTGCGCACGCGTGGGCCCGCGCCGGACGATCGATCGCGAGGCGGGGCCGCGGGCGCCGCGTACGACGCGCTACTCCCCGAGCGCCACGAACGCACCCCACAGGCGCGGCTCCGGCGCGCGGCCGTGGCGGCGCAGCCACTCGATCACCCGGCGCGACGCCGTGCGAACGGCGAACGCGGTTTCCTCGCCGCGGACGAACCGCGCGTCGTAGAGCGAGCGCATCCACAGGCTGCTGGCGTCGTCGTCCACCGGTGCGAGGCTCATGATCAGGGTGCGCACGCCGGCGCGGCGGCCGGCCCGCGGCAGCCCGAACACCCCCTCCCACGATTTCACCTGGCCCAGCCCGCTTTCGCATCCCGAGAGCACGAGCCACTCGGCGCCGCGCAGGTCCAGCCCGGCGAGTTCCTCGGCGGTGAGAAGGCCGTCGTCCGCTTCGTGACGTTCGCGCGCCTGCTGCCAGCGATTCGCGCCGGCAAGGACGATGCCCGAGAAGACCAAAGGGTTCTGCGCCAGCACCCGCGCCGCCGGCGAACCGCTGGCGCACTCGGTGCCCAGGAAATAGCTGTGCGTCGCGAGGTGGATGACGCGCCGGCCCGGGGCGAGACGCTTGAAGGCCGCTTCGTCCGCCTCGGGACCGGACAGGGCGATGGGGGCGACGCCGCCCGAGGCGCCCGCGAGCGCACCCGCGAGCGAGGCGATCGCCGCGGCTTCGCCCCGGGTCGCGGGCAGAGGATCGAAATGCTGACCGAGCAGTCCGCGACAGGCGGGCGGCCCGGGCGCCGCGGTCCTCGAGTTCGCGCGCGCCGCGGCTCCGCCGTCAGCGACGGTCCCATTCGCCGCCATCCGCGGCGCTCCGACTCCGGTGGAATCCACCGTCTCGCTCGAGCGATCGTAGTCCACGCCTCCGAACACGAGCGCGCCGTGCGCCGCCTCACCCGCATCCTGCGCGGCGAGCAGGTCGCGCTCGGAGCCGATCCGGTGCAGCACGCGCGGCTGCTCGACCAGCCAGCGCCCGGGCGAGGCCGGCAGGGCGTAGAAGTTCACCTTCTGCAGCTCTCCGTCGGGAACCATCCACACCGGCGCGCCGGCGGGCAGCAGCGCCACCACCGGGTCCCAGACGAGCCGGCGGAGCCGCTCGCCGTCTTCGAAGGCGCGCGCCCCCGGGGGACTCGCGAACGCCTGCGCGCGCCAGCGGGCCACCGCCGCGTCCACGGAGTCCGCCGCGCCGAGCAGCAGGAGGCGCGGCGCGGTGTCGCCCGGCGCGAGAACGAACGCCATGTAGTACTCGCGCGGCCACCACACGACGTCGCCGACCGCATCCTTTCGCTCGAACAACTCGCTGCGCACGTAGCTGACGAGCGCTCCCCGGCCGAGGCGGCGTGCGACGGCCGCCGGGGTGAGATCGGGCCCTGGGGCCGCGGAGTCGCCCGGCTCCCTCGGAGCGCTTTCGCGACGGGAAATCTCCGCGCGCAGGCTGTCGAGACCGCGCTCCGTCGCCGGTGAGTCGGGTGATCGCAGCGAGGCGAGCACGCGCGTCGCCAGTTCGCGCCGCAACCCGGTCGTGCCGCCCGCCGCATCGCCCGCACCGTGCGCCCGGCTCAGCAGCGCCTCGAGGACGAGCCCGCGCCCCAGCGCCATTTCGGTCCAGGTGTCCGAGCGCACCTGCGCGTCGGCCCCCGGGGTCCAGAGCGCGATGGACAGGAGGATCTCGATATCCCAGCGGCGATTGTTCGCGAACCTCACGCCGTCGTTCTCGGCGAACCACGGCACGGTCTCGTTCACGACCTTGCGCCGCAGCCGCGTGTTGTCGAGCATGATGTCGAACGCGCGGCGGTTCTGTCCGCTCCAGTAGAGGAAGAGCGCGTAGCTCGACTTCAGCTCCGCGAACTCCTCGCGCGAACCGCCACCGTGCCGTGCGAACGGCAGCAGGGCGCGCTGGAACCACATCTCGGCGGCGAGCGTGTCGCCGAGTCCGCGCGAGGCCCGTCCGGCGCGCGCGGCGGGAATGCTCGCGAGCCGGACCGTGTCGCCGTAAAGGACCCGGTAGACCTCCCACATCTTCGCGTACTCCTCGCGCGCCTCGGCGAGGCGGCCGCCGGCCGCATGCTCGGTCGCGAGGTAGTTGAGCGGGAAGTTCGGGTCGTTGACGAGCGAGATCGGATGCTTCGCGCTGATCTCGAGCGCCTGCCGCTCGGTCTGCACGCAGGCGAGCGTGTCCTTCTGCAGCCAGTGGACGATGCCGATGTCCACGAGCGCGAGGTACTCGCGAAGGTTGTCGCGTCCGTTCCAGCGCCGGCTGACCTCGAGCGCGTGTCGCAGCAGGGCCTGCGACTCGTCGAAGCGCTCGAGCTGGATCTTCACGCGGCTCTGCGCATAGTCCACGTCCCAGGCGCAGGCCATCTCCGACAGACCGTTCGCGCGCAACCAGGTCTGCGCACGCTCGAGCAACGCCGCCGCCGCGGGCAGCACGGCGGGATCGCGCACGGTCGCGAACGAACGCCAGATCACGAGCAGCGTCCGTTCGTCACCGAGCCCGAGGGTCGCCAGCAGCCGCTCGCGCGCCTGCGTTCGACGCGTCTCGGCGAGGGGGTCTCCGGTGAAGCCTTCGGCGTAGCCCCGCCACAGCAGCCCGAGCCCCGCCTCGGCGTCGTTCGGCGGAGTGCGCGCGTCCGCCGCCGAGACGCATTCCGAGAAGATTCGCACGGCCTCGCCGAAGCGGCCGCCCATCAGCGCGACGGCCCCGGCGATGCGCAGGTGCCGGGGTTGGTCGGCGCCGGCCAGCGCGCCCAGTTCGTGCGCCAGCGAGTCCGCGATCGCGACCTGCACCGCGGCGGCCAGCTGATCCTCGGTGACGAGCGCTTCGGCGAGGGCGAGGCGGGCGCGATAGCGCGGCAGCGGGTCGCGCGAGCGGGCGCGATCGAGCAGCGCGAGCGCGTACCGGGCGCTCGCCGCGGCTTCCCGCCAGCGACCCATGCGATATTCGACCCGCGCGCGATCGGTCCACACGCCCGCGAGCGGCACCGGCTGCTCGCCCAGCCGCTCGAGCGCGGCGACAAGCCGCACCGGGCGCCAAGCCCAGTCCGGGCGGCAAAGCCCCGGCGCTTCCGTCCGCACGCCCAGTCGCGCACGCTCGAGGCGTGCCTGCTCGCGGTCGAGCACCGCCGCGCTGTCCGGCGGCGCCGGGGGCAGCGTGGCGAGCAGGCTCTCGGCCGCGCCGAAGCGGCCTGCGCCAGCCAGCTTCCCGGCTTCGGCCAGCGCGGATCGCGCTTCGCCATCGCGTGCGAGGGCGTCCGCTCGCGCGGGGGCGGCCGCGCCGAGGCCGGCGCAGACGATCGCGAGGACGGCCAGTCGCAGGACGACGGCCTGATTGCCGCCTCCCGGTGGAGACATTGCTAGCGCGATATTCTCACATCGAGTGTGAACTCGCGCGACGATTCCCCGAGGGCCGGATCCACATAGCGGACCGTGAGCGTGCAGCGCCCCTCGCCCAGGCCTTCGACCGGAAGTTCGACGCCGCCCGGCATGAGCGCACGGCGCGCGACCAGGACCTGCCGGTGAACCAGGGCGCCGGTGTGATCGCGCAGTTCGGCGACCAGCATCGCGTCGTCGGCGACCGGAAGCGCCGGCAGCGTCAGGGGCACGATCGTCACACCGGGAGCGATTCGTATTTCGGTCATGGCTGCCGCAGCACCCCGGTCGCTGGTGGCGAGCGCGACGGGCTCGGCCGTGCGGCCCGGTTCGGGCACCGAGTTCCGCGGTGCGTCCGGGGCCGGCCCGGTGGAAGGCGCGCCGGTCAATGGCGTCACGGGGGAGCTGGCCGGCGGCGCCGGTGCGTGCAGGATCGGGCGCGGCCAGAGCAGGACCGCGGCCACGACGACCGCCGCGGTTCCGCCTGCCGCGACGAGTCCGCGCCAGGCCGGCGCACGGCGCGCCGCCGCGCGCGAGGGTTGCGACGAAACGGTCGGGGCCGGTTCCACCTGGCCCGCGACCCCGGCTCCACGCAACTCCTCGAGGTCGCGCCGGCAGTCCTCGCAGTGCGCGAGGTGCGCCCGCACCGCCTCGTGCGTCGGCTCGCCGCGCGCCGCCGGATCCCACTCGAGAAGCACGGCGACCGGCGCATGCCCGGCGTCGTCCCACCAGTCCGGCCTGGCGCCGAGCGCGCGGGCGAGCAGCCTTGCGCACGTGGCGCACCGGCGGGCGTGCGAGTCGAAGCGCTTCTGTTCGCCTTCGACGAGCAGGTCGAGCAGGTGGTCCGGCAGGTGCCGGCGAAACCATTCGTGTTCGTGGTGGATCGAATCGCTCATGGCCGTTTCCCGGGTCCGTTCCAGGGCAGCTTTCCCGCCGCGATGGCGGCGCGAAGGCTCCGCCTGCAACGGGCCCATCTCTGCAGCTTCGCCTGATGCGTGTCTCCCGGCCGCTTCGTCGGGAGCTGCTTGAAGTCAATTCCCTGCCGTCGGGCTTCCGCGAGGTCGAGACAATCGCCCGGCCCCGCGCGGAAGAACTCGATCACCAGCAGCGCCCGCCACTCGGTCAGCGCTTCGAGCTCGGCGAGCTCCTCCCCTTCAGCTTCATCCGGCGCCGGCAGGCTCTCGGTGATCGGTTCGTGCGCCGGTCGCCGCGCGCGCTTGCGAATGCGGCTCACCACCGTGCGCCGCGCGATCACCGTGAGCAGCGCCTCGTGATCGTCCGGGGGACCGGATCGACTCGTGAACTTCAGGAGCTTCTCGAAAACGTCCTGTGTGATGTCCTCGATGTCCTCGGAGGACCATCCGCGCAGCAGGCTCGAGACCCGACGGCGCACGGAGGCGCGCAGGTCGTTCCAGTCCAATGGTGACGGCGCGGGGTCTCGGGGGGCGGACACTTCTGCCTTCGCTGGGGTTGGGCCTGAAATCGCAGACGGGCGCGCAACCCAACACCGGGGGGAGCCGGAGGGGAGCCGTTTCGAAGGGCCGGGGGGACCGCGAGAAGCCTAGGCTTCGTCCCGCGATGGGGCAAGCAATGCTTCGGATCGCTTCCATATACAGGAGGTCGCCCGGCCGGCCGAAATGTGACGCCCCCGCCCCTCCCCGGACGATCCCCGCGAGGAATTTCACTCCGGACCCGTCATACGGAGCCCCGTCCGGCGACCTCATTGACGAGACCCACCACCCGCACTCCCTCGGGGTCGCGCGGCCGCGTTCTTCCTCCATCGGACGCGGGCGCGCCGCGGGTCCGTGGGTCCCATGCGAGAGAGGTGTGTCCGACCATTTCGGGGGAAAGGTCGGCGCTGACCGCCCGGGAGCGTTGTTGGCTCCCGGGCCGGCTCTTTTCCGGGGCAGCTCCGGCCGGGACTGGCCCGGGCTCATTCGCCCGCGCGGGCCTGGAGCCAGGCCGCGAGCAGTCGCACGCCGAAGGCGTTGGCCCCGCGGGGAGAGTCGGGACGCTCGCCGTAGGTCCATGCCGTGCTGGCGATGTCGAGGTGCGCCCAGCGCAGGCCCTTCGCGAAGTGCGCCAGGAACGCGGCCGCGGTGCAGGCGGCGCCCTCGCGCTTCTCGGACGAGTTCACCAGGTCGGCGGTCTCGCCCCGCATCTCGGTGAGGTAGTCGTCCCAGAGCGGCATGCGCCAGAGCCTCTCGCCCGTCGCCTCGCCGGCGGCGGCGAGCTGCGTGGCCAGCGCTTCGTCGTCCGTGAAGAGCCCCGCCGCCGCGCGCCCCAGCGCGATCGAGATCGCGCCGGTGAGCGTCGCGAGATCCACGACGCATTCGGGCTCGAAGCGCCGCGCGTAGCCGAGGGCGTCGGCGAGCAGCAGCCTGCCCTCCGCGTCGGTGTTCGTCACCTCGATCGTGGTGCCGTCGAGCGCGCGGATCACGTCGCCCGGCTTGAGCGCGCGGTCGCTCACCATGTTTTCCGCGCTGGGGATCAGCCCGACGAGCCGGAACGGCAGCTCGAGCACGGCGCTCGCGGCGAACAGCCCGATCACGGCGGCGGCCCCGGACATGTCGTATTTCATCTTGCTCATGCCCTCGCGCGGCTTGAGCGAATAGCCGCCCGTGTCGAACGTGACGCCCTTGCCGATCACCACGACGGTCGGCAGCTTCCGCCCGTCGCGCCGGCGCCCGGGCGCGCCCGGCTCCTTCTCGAGCACGACGAAACGCGGCGGGTGCGCGCTGCCTCGCCCGACCGACAGCACGCATCCCATTCCCAGCCGTTCCATGGCGGGCGGATCGAGCACGGTCGCCTTCGCCCCCACCGCGCGCGCGACCTCGGTCGCGCGCGCGGCGAGCTGCGCGGGCACGAGATCCTGCGCCGGCGTGTTGGCGAGGTCGCGAGCCATGCACACCGCTTCGCCGATCGCGACACCGCGGGCGAGCGCGTCCGCGAGCGGGCGCGCCGGCGGCAAGGCGAGCAGGACCTCGGCTCGCTTGAGGGCGGCTTTCGCTTCGCGCCGATAGGCCGTGTGGCGGTAGTGGCCGAGCACGAGACCTTCGCCGACGGCCTGGGCTTCGCCGGCCCCGAACTCCCCGGCGTCCTCGCAGGCGAAGGCGAACGACTTCGCGCCCAGTTCGCGCGCCCGCCGTGCCGCCTGCGCGGCGGCCGTCAGGATCCGCCCGGTCCCGCCCGCGCCGCGCGCCCCCAGCCCCACGAGCAGAACCCGCTTCGCCTTCACGCCGCGCGGATAGAGCAGGGCGGTCTCACCGGCACGCCCCCGGAAGTCGCCCGTTCGCAGCACGGCGGTCACGGCGCCGCGCGTGGCGCGGTCGAGCGCGAGCGCCGCGCCCACCAGGCGCGCACCCGGGCTCACGGCGACGGCCAGCAGGTCGGCCGCGCGCGTCGCGAGCGAGGACTTGCGAAAGGTGACGATCATGTCGGGAGGTCTCCTCTTGGAAGAATCGTGGCGTGCCGCGTTGTCACGGAGCGCCGACCTTACCGCCCGGGTGCGTCCGCGTGCACGGCGGCGCGTGGCCGCGTTCCCGAACGCCTCGCGGGCTCGCCGTCCCCCGGGAGGCGTCGGGCCCGCTTGCGCGAGGCGTCCGTGCCCGGCAATCTACGCGCCGGTCGCCGACTCCCCGTCGCCCAGCCACCCGCAGCGGCACGGATGCCGTTGCCGTCGCCATGGAGGAACCATGATGCTCCGCCGAACCCTCGTCGCTCTCGCCCTGCTCCTCGCCCTCGCCGCGGTCTCCTCTGGCTGTGGCCAGAAGTCCGACCAGTCCGCGAGCTCCGCCACCAGCGACAGCCTGCTCGCGACCAGCCCCATCGAGCAGCCGCAGGGAGGCCTCGAACCGCAGGCCGGCGTGCAGCCCGAGCCGACGCCCGCGCAGACGCCGGCGCCCGCGCCCGCGAAGAAGCCGGCGCCCCCGCTCACGAAGAAGCCGGCGACGTCGCCCGCGGCGGCGGCGACCACCACCGTGCCCGGCGGAACGCCCATCAAGATCGGCGTGGACGTCGCGCTCAACACCGAGACGGCGCACGCCGGCGATCCCTGGAGCGGCACCGTGAAGGAAGCGGTCACGATCGGCTCGTCCGCGCCCTTCCCGGCGGGCAGCGTCGTGCATGGCGTCGTCTCGGCCGTGAAGTCCGCCGAGAAGGGTTCGCGCGCCTTCTTCGTGCTGCGCATCACTTCGATCGAGGCGAACGGTCGAACGCACGAGATCGGCGCCACCGCCGACAGCATGATCGCGGGCTCGACGACCAAGCGGAACGTCGGCGCCATCGCCGGCGGCGCGGCGGCCGGTGCGCTGCTGGGCAAGGCCATCGGCGGCAGCGGCAAGGGCGCGCTCATCGGCGGCGTGCTCGGTGGCGCGGCCGCGACCGGCGCGGTGGCCGCCTCGAAGGGCTTCCAGGTCGAGGTCAAGCAGGGCCAGGAACTGGTCTTCCACGTGGACACCGACACGAAGGTCAAACTCTAGCCCGACGTTTTCGGGGCGCAGTCCGCGGCGCGGTTCCCTTCCGGGGGCCGCGCCGCGCTGTCCCCGGGCGTACTGCCGGTCGCGGCCGTGTGGCCGCGGCGGTACACCCCCCGGCGGCCGGCCCCGGCACCCCGGTTGCGGCGCAAGGCGTTGGCGCTTCGTCCGCGGTGGCATGTCCAGTGCTGGTCACGCCCCCGTATCCCGAAACCGACCCCTGCCCTGGGTGACCTTGCCGGCCGCACGCCGGCCGCATCACTGGAGGATCCATGAAGAAGCTCGTCCCGATCGCCCTGGGTCTCGCGCTCGTCGCGGCGCTCGCCGCCGGATGCGGCAAGAGCAACCCGAGCCAGCCCCAGGAACTCACCGCCACCCCGACCCCGCAGGACATCGCGCAGGTCAACGACGCCGTCGCCGCAAGCCCCGAGTACGTGGACGAGAACGTCTACGAGAGCAACGACCCGATGCAGCTCGACGCGGACGGCTCCGGCATGGCGGCGATCCGCCCGCTCTACTGGTGGCGCACGATCCGCTCCGTCACGCGGTCCTACGACGTCGCGTACACGAACCCCGACTCCACCGGACGGCCGCTGCTGGCGGTGGTCACGATCCACAAGCGCCTGCTCGGCGGATTCCACATCCTGGCCGGCGACTCGACGGCGGTCCCGTCCTCGCTCGTCCGCAAGCCGCTCGACGACCGCTGGGAGCGCCGGCTGCTCCTGCGGCGTGAGCCGCGGAACGACAGCACCGGCATCGTCATCTGGCGGCTCGTCGGAACGAGCGGCGTGAAGGTCACGTCGGCGGAGGCCGGCACGCACATCCAGAGCGTCCGCGTCCAGGCCGGCGTGCTCGACACGACCATCACCGCGCCGCTCGAGATGCACCGTCTGCGCCGGGTGCTGCACATTCCCACCGGCACCCAGGTCGTCCTCACGGTGAAAACCACCCGCGACAACGACGTCGTCCTGCTCTACCGCTGGATGCACCGGGCCCGCTTCCACAACGACGGCGGCGGCCAGTACACCATTCGCTGGACCACGGGCAACGACGGTGGCCTTCGCCATTTCGGTGTCAACGCGCTCTCGCACGGCACGCTGTACGACGACGCCGCGCCCTACGACTCGCAGGCGTGGATTTTCCCGTTCGTCGTTCACGACGCCGACGATCACCTCGGCGGCTGATCCGGGGCTCGAACGATCGGGCGGCCCGTCTGCACGACGGGCCGCCCGATTTCGTTCGTCACCGCCGGCTCGCGCGGAGTGCCCGCCAGCGCCTCGCGTCGCCCTTCAATCCTCGCGCCGCTTCTCGCGCTGCTCCTGGAACAGCTTCGCCCAGGCCTCGATCTCGGCCTTGCTGAGCGAGGCCGGCTTCTCGGGCTCGCCCGAGTCGCCGTCATCGCCCGAGCGGGCGCCCGCGCCGAGCGCGCTCGCGAGGAACAGATCGGAGATCGACACGTCGGCGCCCATCGCCCGGGCATGCCGCGCCACCTCGAGGTCCGCGGTCACGACCGTCACCCGGTCCACGCGTTCGACCTCCTGCTCCACCAGCCGGCGGATCAGGTCGTCGGCCTTCTCGGGCGGGCGCGAGAACCGCTCCTCGATCCGCCCCGAAGCCCCGTCGCGCCCTCCGCCGTCCGCCCCGTCCCAGACCACCAGAAAGCGGGCCGCCTCGCCGCCCATCATCCACGACAGCAGGTTGACGAGCTTCTCGCGCGCCTCACGCAAGGTCCGCCCCGGCCCCGGCTTCAACTGCGGCGACCGGTGCACGATGTTGTAGCCATCCAGAATGATCACCCGCTCCGACATGCCCGAACCCTCCGGCATCCCTCGCACCCCGTCAATACCCGGCGCCCCGGCACGAGCCCCCCGCGCCGCCCGCACCCCCGCGCCGCAGGTCCGTTGCGCGTCCGGGGGGCGCGCATCGGCGGAGTCGAGAGGCCTTCGAGAGCCATGGATGGCGAAGAAGGCCGAACGCCTAGCGAGCCGAGGGCAGGATGCCCGAGGCGAGCGTCCGCCGATGCGCGCCTCCTGGACGCGCAGCGGACCGCCGCCCGAGGCAAGCGTCCGCCGATGCGCGCCCCCTCAGTCACGCAGCGGCCCGCCGCCCGAGACGAGCCTCCGCCGATGCGTGCCCCCCGGACGCGCAACGGACCGCCGCCCGAGGCGAGCCTCCGCCGATGCGCGCCCCCCCCGGACGCGCAACGGACCGCCGCCGGAAAACGACCGCGGCGCGTCCGCGTACTCCGCGAACGCGCCGCCAGGTTTCGCCCGCGCAGGGAACGCCCCTACTGGTTTCCGCCCCTCGACGTGTGCACGATCCGCCCCGCATCGCCCACCGCCCACCCGCGCAACCCGTCCACGAAGTAGACGTCGTTCAGTGCCTGCGCGCTGTTCGAGGTCTGCGCGGCCCAGGTGCCGCCGCCGTTGAGCGTCTTGAGCACCACCCCGCCGCCGTTCGATCCCACCGCGTAGCCGGTCTGGTCCGACACGAACATCAGCCCGCGCAGGTCGTTCGCCGCGCCGAACGATCCGGAGCTCCAGGCCAGCGAGTCGGAGGTCGCCGCCGTGCTGACACGCGCGCCCGCGGCGCCCGCGCCCCACGCCAGCGTGTTGCTGTTGCGCCAGACCGCTTCCAGCGTCAGCGCCGTCACCGACGGCTGCACCACGTACCAGCTCCGGCCGCCGTCGTGGGTGCCGAGAATCGTGCCCGTGTTGCCGACCGCCCAGCCGTTCGAAGTGTCCGCGAAGGAGACTCCGCTCAGCTGATTCGCCGTCGGATGCGTACGCGTCCACGTCGCGCCACCGTTGGCGGTGCGCACCACGACGCCGCTCGAGCCCACGAACCAGCCGTGGCTGGCGTCGGCGAAGCGGACGCACATCAGGTTCTCGGAAGCGCCCACCGTCAGATCGCGCGTCCAGGTCGTGCCGCCGTTCGATGTCTTGAGCACCACGCCCGCGTCGCCCGCGATCCAGCCGTTGCTCGACGACGTGAACCAGACGCTCTGCAGGTCGTTCGTCGTGCCGCTCGTGATCGTCGCCCAGGTCGCGCCCGCGTCGAGCGTGCGCACCACCGTGCCCAGCGCGCCGACCGCGAATCCCGTGCGTCCGTCGGGCAGGAAGAAGACACCGTTCAGGTTTCGGGTCGTGTTGCTCGTCTGCGCGTACCAGCCGTTCTGCGTGTAGACGAACACGCGCGCGGAATCCGACTTGCCGCCCGCCGAAGCGACGATCCAGGCCGTGCCCTCTCCCTGCGCGGTGGCCAGGCCGTTGCTGCCGGCCGTGATCACGCCGTTGTTCGTGGACGTCCAGATGAACGACGCACCCGAGACGGCGACGTCGTTCGTGTCGTAGGCGGTCGCCGTGAACAGCCGCGAGCCACCGACGGCGAGCGAATCGCCCGTCGGCACCAGCTCGACGCGCGAGAGCGGCGGAAGCGGCGGAGGCGGTGCGACCGTCTTGCTGCTGCAGCCCGCGGCCGCGAGGGCCAGAACCGCGAGCACGAACGGGCGCCGAAGGGCGGCCCGGATGAAACGAGCGATGGGCATGGCGCGGGAATCCCCCGAAGTTGCGGAAGACCCGGCGCCCTCGCGGGCGCCACCGCCGCCGGCCGGACCGGCGCGGGGCCTTCCAGATGTCGGTGTGCGGTCGTTATCGGCAGGGCAGGCGCCCGGCATGATGTCACGTTCCGGGCCCCCCGACTGCGGCCTGCCCCGCCCCGGGCGCCGTGCCGCCCGCGTTCCCGGGCGCGCCGGTCCCCCGCGGGGCGAGCCCGGGCGGGCCCGCAGGGGCGCGGGGCGGGGTTCGCGGTCCGGGGCTTGAGCGCCACTCGCATCGCCGCTACCGTAGCGGGCCGCGACGCAGCAGACGGGCTGCCCGGGCCGGGACCCGCCGCGTCGCCGGCGCGGGCGAACCACCCGCGCCGCCCCACACCCGCCGCGCCCGCCCCGGGAAGGATCCATGCTCCAGGTCAGCAGTGTCCGGAAGATCTACGACGATCGAATCGTCGTGAACGACGTCACGTTCGAGGTTCCGCAAGGCGAGATCTTCGCGCTGCTCGGACCCAACGGCGCGGGCAAGACGACGCTCATCCGGATGATCACCGACATCATCAAGCCCGACGGCGGCGCCATCACGCTGGCCGGCAAGCCCGCCGGCGACCCCGGCAGGCCGCGCATCGCCTACCTGCCCGAGGAGCGGGGGATCTACAAGAAGGTTCCCGTGCTCGAAGCGCTGTCCTACTACGGCGAGCTCAACGGGCTCGGCGCGCGCGGCGCGCGCCAGGCGGCGGTGGCGCTGCTCGAGGAGTTCGAGCTGGCCGGCTGGGCGAAGAAGCAGGTGACCGCGCTCAGCAAGGGCATGCAGCAGAAGCTGCAGTTGTGCAGCGCCCTCATCGGCAACCCGCAGTTGCTCATCCTCGACGAGCCCTTCACCGGGCTCGATCCGGTCAACGTCGCGCTGCTCGAGGACGTGCTTCGCCGCCGCCGCCAGCAGGGCACCACCGTGCTCCTTTCGACGCACCAGATGAACAAGGTCGAACAGCAGTGCGACCGGGCGCTGATGATCAATCGCGGCCACATGGTGCTTTACGGCCGCGTCGGCGACATCCGCCGCCAGCACGCCGAGCACGCGTTCGACATCGAGGGCGGCGAGATCCCCGGCGGACTGCCGGGAGTGCGCTCCCGGGAGAAGGTGAACGGCGCCACGCGCGTCACGCTCGACGGCTCGGCCACGCCAGCGTCGCTGCTCGCCGCGCTGCTCGAGCGAAAGGTCGCGATCGAGTCGTTCAGCCGCGTCATCCCCCCGCTCGAGGACATCTTCGTCCACGTGGTCACCGCCGGGGTCGGCCTCGACAAGGGCCGCAGCGGCCCGCCCACCGTGGACCTCGACCCGCAGCTCGGAGGCGTGCGATGAAGACCTCGTTCGAGCGGGCGTTCATCATCGCGCGGCGCGAGTACCTGACGACCGTCCGCCGCAAGGCGTTCATCTTCTCCGTGCTGCTCACGCCGGCGCTCATGTTCCTGTCGGTGATGCTGTCCAAGTCGGGAAGCGACGACGTCCGCGCGCACGCCCGCCAGTCGCGCATCGTCGCCTTGGTGGACTCCTCCGGCGTCTTCTCGACCGCCCCGCTGCGCTGGGACTACGTCGTGCCGGTCGGACCCGCCCCCGCGTCCGCGCGGCGCGCCGCGCCGGTCACCGCCCCGAAGCCCGAAGTGGTGCCGATCACGGCGCGCCGTTTCGCGGACCAGCAGACGGCGCTCGACTCGCTCGACGCCGGAACGGTCAACACCGTGCTGGTCGTCGCCGGGGACTTCCTGCGCAGCGGCCGCCTCCGGCGCTACGAGCACGACACGCGGGCGTTCACGGCTTCGGCCGACGACCGCATGCTGAGGGTCTGGCTCACGCGTTCGCTGCTGAGCGCGGGCGTGGATTCCACCCGCATTGATCGCGTCATCGGGCTCGGCGCGACCACCGAGCTGCTGGTGCCGGACCGCGGCGGCCGGTACGCGGTGAAGGACGATACCCGGGAGCTGGTCGCCTTCCTGATGCCGTTCGCGCTCGCGCTGCTGCTCGGGCTGGCCATCGTGAGCGGCGGCCAGTACCTGCTGCAGGGCGTCGCCGAGGAGAAGGAATCGCGCATCCTCGAGTCGCTGCTGTGCACGGTCACGCCCAACGACCTCATGGTCGGCAAGCTGATCGGGCTCGGCGGCGCGGGCCTGACCCTGGTCGGCGTCTGGCTGACGTTCGGCATTCTGGCCGCCAGCGCCTCGCTCGCCATCGGACCGATCGACGTGTCGCCGATGCTGGTGATTCTCGCCATCCTCTATTTCCTGTTCGGCTACCTGTTCTACGCGAGCCTGATGACCGGCATCGGCGCGATCGCGAACAACCTGCGCGAGGCGCAGCAGCTGGCCATCGTCTTCACGATGATGAACTTCCTGCCGTTCTACGGCCTGACCAAGATCCTCAACAACCCCGGTTCGCAGATCACCATCGGCATGTCGCTCTTCCCGCCCACCGCGCCGACGACGATGATGATGCGGCTCGCCGTGGGCACGATCACCGGCGCCGCCGTCCCCGCCTGGCAGATCGCCGCGTCGCTCGGACTGCTCGTGCTGACGTCGCTGGCCGCGCTCGTGCTGTCCGCGAAGCTGTTCCGCCTCGGCCTGCTGCTCTACGGCAAGACGCCCAACCTGCCGGAGATCCTCAAGATCCTGCGCCAGAAATGACGGTGCGGGCGCCGCTCGCCGGCCTGCCGTACCCGCGGTGGCGCGTCTTCCCGCCCATCGCCCTCGGCGTGGTGATGGCGGCGCTCGACGCGATGGTGGTCAACATCGCGCTGCCCACCCTGCAGCGGCGCTTCGCGGTGCCGTTCACGACCATCGAGTGGGTGGTGCTCGCCTACACGGTCACGATCACCGGCCTGATGCTGAGCGCGGGCCGGCTCGCGGACCTGCGCGGACGGCGCGGGGTGTACGCCACCGGCCTCGTCCTGTTCACGCTCGCCTCGCTCCTGTGCGGGCTCTCGCCGTCGGTGCACGTGCTGATCGCGGCCCGCGTCCTGCAGGGCGTCGGCGGTGCGCTGGTGTCCGCGAACGGCTCGGCGCTGCTCGTCTCGGCGTTTCCGCTCGAGGAGCGCGGTCGCGCGCTCGGGGCGTTCGGGGCGATGGTCGGTGTCGGGCTCGCGCTGGGGGCGCCGCTCGGCGGCCTGATGATCGCGCACGGGTCGTGGCGCTGGATCTTCCTCGTCAACGCGCCGCTCGGGGCGCTGGCGCTGGCGTTGCTGTTCGCGCGCGTGCCCGCGGACCGGCCCGCGCCGGCGGCGCCGCCGCTCGATCTGGTCGCGGCGGCCCTGTGGTGCGGCGCGCTCGCCTCGCTGATGCTGGCACTTTCGCGCGGGCCGGAGTCCGGCTGGGCCGCGACCGCCGTGGTCGGCCTGTTCATCGCCGCCGGGCTGCTGCTCGTTCTTTTCTCGGCCGCCGAGGCCCGCTCGTCGCACCCCATGCTGCCGCTGAAGATCCTGTTCGGTCCGCTCGGCGCCGCCGTCTCACTCACGCTGATCGGCCAGGCCGTGACCGTGAGCGTCGGTCTGCAGGTGCCGCTCTACCTCGAGGAGGTGCTCGGTTACGACGCCCAGCGCACGGGTCTGTGGGTGGCGATCCTGCCGCTCGCGGCGCTCCTGCTCGCGCCCGCCGCCGGCCAGCTCGCCGACCGCTTCGGCGCGCGGCTGCTGACCGCCATCGGCATGGGAGCCACGGCCGCCGGGCTCGCGGTCCTCGCCGGGTTGCGCACGACGATGGCGTGGCCGCTCCCCGTCGGGCTGCTGCTGGTGGGCGCCGGGCAGGGGCTGTTCTCGGTTCCGAACGCCAGCGCGCTCCTTTCGCTCGTGCCGCACGAGCAACTCGGCATCGCCTCGGGGCTCCAGGGGACGACCCGGAACCTCGGCCTGTCCGGCGGCGCGGCGTTCGTCGGCGCAGCGCTCGCTTCGCGCTACCTCGCGCACGCCGGCCGCGTGCTCGAGGGCGGAAGCACGCCGGTGGACCGCATCGCGTTCGTCGCCGCCTCGCATGACGCGTTCGTCGCGCTCACCGTCATCGGCCTGCTCGGCACGCTGCTGGCGGCGATGCCTCGGGGCAGGGCCGTCGCCGCAAGCTGACGGGGCCGCGGGGCCGAACGAGCGGCGCCCGGCTCGTGCCGGAAGTCACAAAGTGACTTCCGGCGGACCCGGCTCGTTTCGCACCGGCGTCGTGGCATTCCGCCACTCGCCGTTGCAGTCCCGCCCGGCCGGCAAACCGAAAAAAGATCCTTGTCCCGTGCAGGGCGGCGGTCTCACAATCACTTGCGCCAGTCTGGAAGGCGGCAAGCCGTGAGGAACGGTCCTTGCGACCTGCCGTAGATGTTGGCCGGCCCGTGAGCCGGCTCTTCCAGTTGCGGCGAGAGCCCGCGTGCGACGCGTAAAGTGGAGGGTCCGGCGAGACCCCCGTCGCGATGCCGGGTCGGAAACGGAAACCGGGCACCAAGCGCCCGTCGCCCCGATCCCTCTCGCGCAGGCGGTCGGATTCGCACGAATCCCTCCGCAATGAACGGGATCGCCCGGCCCTTGGCCGGGCGCTTTCGTTTGCTCCCGGCGCGATGCGCCGCCCCGCTTGCACGCCTCCTCCACCGACCCCAGACTGCCGTCCACATGCGCGCGATCCGCATCGGCCTTTCCCAGCTCAATCCGGTCGTCGGCGACCTCGACGGCAACTTCCAGAAGGTCGTTCGCGCCATCGAGGCCGCGCGCGACCAGGCCGTGGACCTGCTCGCCTTCCCCGAGATGGTGCTGCCGGGCTACCCGCCCGAGGACCTGCTGCTCAAGCCCTCGTTCCTCTCCGCGGTGATCCAGCGCACGCGCGACCTGCTGCCGCACACCCGCGGGATCACCGTCGTCGTCGGCAGCGTCGAGCGCGACGTGGACCTGTACAACGCCGCGGTCGTGATGCACGACGGCCAGTGGGTGGGCACCGCACGCAAGCGCTACCTGCCCAACTACGGCGTGTTCGACGAGAACCGCTACTTCACGCCCGAGCGAGAAACGAAGGTCTTCCGCCGCGGCGAAATGGTCTTCGGCGTCAACGTCTGCGAGGACATCTGGATCGCGGGCGGTCCCGCCGAGGAGCAGGCGGTGCGCGGCGGCGCCGAGGTGATCCTCAACCTGAGCGCATCGCCCTACCACGCCAACAAGGCCGACGACCGGCGGCGCATGATCGCGACGCGGGCGACGGACAACCTCGCGATCGTCGCCTACGTGAACCTGGTCGGCGGACAGGACGAGGTGCTGTTCGACGGCGCGAGCCTGATCCTCGACGAGCGCGGACGCGTGCTGGCCGAGGGCGCGCTGTTCGAGGAGGACATGGTCGTCGCCGACCTCGATCTCGACGAGGTCTTCAACGCCCGGCTGCACGACACGCGCCTGCGCAAGGAGCGCCAGCTCGCCGAGGAGGAGGATCTGCCGTGCGTGGACCTGCCGCCCGTTCCGCCCGCGGCCGCGAAGCCGCCGCTCGCGCCGCGCCCGGCGCCGCGCGAACTCCCGGACATCGAGGAGATTTACCGCGCGCTCGTGCTCGGCACCCGCGACTACGTACGCAAGAACGGCTTCGAGACCGTGGTGCTCGGGCTTTCGGGCGGGATTGATTCGGCGCTCACCGCCTGCGTGGCGGCCGACGCGCTCGGAGCCGCGCACGTCGTCGGCGTCTCGATGCCGTCCGAGTACACCTCGCACGAGTCGCTTTCGGGCGCCGACGAGCTGGCCCGCCGGCTCGGCATGCGGCTGCTCACGGTGCCGATTCGCGACGTCGTGGACGGCTACGAACGCGCGCTGGCGGACGTCTTCGCGGGCCGACCCGCGGACACCACCGAGGAAAACCTGCAGGCGCGCATTCGCGGCAACTATCTGATGGCCCTGTCGAACAAGTTCGGCTGGATGACGATCACCACCGGCAACAAGAGCGAGACCTCGGTCGGCTACAGCACGCTCTACGGCGACACCGCCGGCGGCTTCGCGGTCCTCAAGGACGTCTACAAGTCGCAGGTCTACGAGCTGTCGCGCTGGCGCAACTCCCGTGACGCGGTGATCCCCGAGGAAACCCTGACGCGCGCCCCGAGCGCCGAGCTGCGCCCGAACCAGACCGACCAGGACTCGCTGCCGCCCTACGACGTGCTCGACGCGATCCTGCGGCTGTACGTGGAGGAGGACCGCTCGGTGCCCGACATCGTCAAGCACGGACACCCGGAGGAGGTCACCCGCCGTGTCGTCCGGCTCGTGGACCGGGCCGAGTACAAGCGCCGCCAGAGCCCGCCCGGGATCAAGATCACGACCCGCGCCTTCGGCAAGGACCGCCGCCTGCCGATCACGAATCGCTGGCGGGGCTGACCCGCCCGCGAGGCGAAGCCCCGAGCCGGTCCGTGAAGCACGAACGCCCGGTCCCGCGAACGGGACCGGGCGCCGCGAGCCACGAAGGGCTACTTGCCGGCGGAGACGACCGCGATGAGCGCGCCCTTGTCGAGACGGAACGCGTAGGCGCCCGTGCCGATCGCGTACAGGTCGAAGCGGCCGTCGCCCTTGATCTCCGAGACCAGCGCCTGCCGGCCGACGAACAGTCCCGCCGACTTGTTCCAGTCCACCTTGACCGAACCGTTGCCGGGCACGGGCAGCGAACCCCAGACCTTCGTGCCGGCGGACTTCACCGCCGTCTCGGTCGTCAGCGGCGCGCCGGGGTTCGCGACCATCCAGACCTCGACCGAGGTCGGGTTCGCGGTGAGGTTGGTGACCGTCCCGACCAGCGCCAGGTCCACGACGCCCTTGAGCTCGTCCTTGTGGTCGGCGTACTCGCTCACCTCGTTCAGATCCACCGGGACACCCGCGAGCGTCGTCGGCGAGTCCACCGTGACCGGATCGAGGCCGAACGTCGAGAACGCCGCCGTCACGACGAACTGGCCCGAGATGAGCACGCAGCCCGTCGCCATCAGGGCCGCGAGGCCCGCGATCGCCATCGAGAGACGAAGCTTGTTCATGGGAGTTGCGTCTCCTCTCAGGGCAGGCTGAACAGCGCGTAGGACGCGCCGAGGGTGACATTGCCGAACTTGCGTGAGGCCTCGCCGTCCACGGCCATCTGGAACTCGCCGCGGACGTGGACGGACAGCTTCGGGATGGGCGCGAAGCCGACGCCGAAGCCGGCGTTGTAGGTCGTCAGGCTCGCGTCGTTGCCGGGACGTTCGAGTTTCGTGCGGCCGATGCCGGCGAACGGGTAGAACTGGACCGGGCCGCCGGTCGTCAGCATGGCGTTCAGGCCGAAGGCGTTCGTGTCGAAGCCTTCGCGCGTGTACGTGACGTCGTTGATCGTCACGTCCTTGTCGCCGAGCGCGCTGGACGCCCAGTACGGCTCGACGGTGAGCAGCGGCACGACCGAGACGGGCAGACGCAGACCCAGCATCGAGCCCTGCGCCGCGTCGTCCTGGACGACCGGAAAGCTCATGCCGGCGAAGGCGCCGAGGCCGATGCCGGCCGCGCCCGCGACGCCGGCCGATCCGGCGAGCAGCGCGAGCGTGAGCACGATCAAACGCTTCATGACGAGGTTCCTCCTCGTGGTGTGGGGCCGCGCCTGTCGGCCGCCGTGGGATCCGTCACCGGGGGCGCGCGCAAGGTACGTGCGCGCCTCACGGCGCGACAAGGTCCGAGTTGCCCGGGGAGTCAGCGGAGCGTCTGCACGACCCGTACCGTCGCCCCGCAGTAGCGGGCGAGCAGGTCGGCGACCCGGGCGAGCATGGACGAGAGGTCCTCGCCCGGCCGCGCGAGCGGCCGGTACACGATGACCAGCAACGCCTTGGTGGCGTCCGTCACCTGCGTGCGGGCGGAGTCCGAGGTGGGTGCGCCGAATGCCCCGTCGTCGTCGGCCAGCAGGGGCCGCCCGGTCAGGTTCACGTGCGCCTTGCGAATTCCATCGTAGCCCTCGCCTTTTCGCCCGAGCCGGGCGAAGACGGGGCCGCGCATCTCCAACCGGTCGTACAGTCCGAGCGGCAACTGGTACTCGAAGGACGCCAGGTTGCAGACATCCACCACCGGGTGGATCGAGGGCAGTTCCTGACCCTTGAGCACGCGGCGCAGCAGCGCCTCGCTCGAAGGCCGCGTCTTGGTCGGGTCCACGCCGAGGCGGTGGAACATCGAGCGGTTCTCGGCGACGCCGGGAATGTCGCCGGCCTGGCGGCCGCCGTAGCGGGCGCGCATGCGGGCGACCGCCTCGTCACGCTCCGCGAGAAACGCCTCCGGCAGCGGCTCGTGGCGCACGCCATCGGCTTCGAGCCAGCCGAGCGTCAGCGCGCCACGCAGCGCCTCGTCGATCTCGAGAACGGTGCCGGACGTGCGCGCGAGGGACACCGGCACCTCCTGTTGGCCGCACTCGCGAAGCCGGATCGCCTCCGCGCGGTGCGTCGCGCGTCCGGCGCGACCCGGCGGAGGAGCCGGTGACCATAGTCTCGAGTGCGGGCGGCGGGAATTCCCTTTCCGACCCAATGCGCGGGATCGACGCGGACGCCGTCCCATCATTGCGGCCTAAACTCATGTCATCGCCGCCCGCCGGCACCCGAGTCCGATCGAGAGGTCGCGCGCGAGGCCAGACGCGCACGCACCTGCCAGCGTCAACGCTGCGACTGTTGCTCGATGTGATTCGCAGCGCGCGGTGAAACGTGCGCGCACCATAGGCGCAGTTCGCGGGGCGCGCAAGAGATTCCTCCGAACGCGCGGACAAAATCACGCGCGCCTGTCGCCGCGTCGAACGCGATCGCGGCGACGCGCGCCGACGCAGGATCGGTGCCGACGCGCGATGCACGTGACACGAAACCCCGCCGCGCTGCGTGAAACGCGAACGCCGCCCCTGCGGGGACGGCGTTTGCGTCATGCGTGCGCGAGTGCGGGATGGCGTTACGAGAGGCTCGTCGCCGCCTCGCTCGCCGGCGGCAACCGCCGCGCGATCGTCTCGACGCGCCAGTGGCGGCCGGCTTCTCCCGTCAGCTCGACCTCCTCGCCGACGCGGCGACCGAACAACGCCTTGCCGATCGGCGCCTGGAAGGAGATGACGTTCTCTCCCAGGTGATGTTCGCCGTCACCGAGGATCCAGAACGACTTGCGCTCGCCGCCCGCGGCGATCACGACCTCCGTGCCGAGCCCGACGACGCCCTCGCGGTACTCGGCGTCCTCCACGAAGCGCGCGCGCGTGAGCCGCAGCTGCAGCGAGGCGGCCTGCTTCTGGGCGTTCGCCTGCTTGAGCTTGGCCGAATGGTACTCGGCGTTCTCCTTGAGGTCGCCGAGCTCGCGCGCCTTCTGGATGGTGCGCGGTATCGTGGTCTTGAGCTCGCGCTCGATGCCCTCGAGTTCCGAGTGCAGCTTCTGCCAGGTCGCGCGGGTCATGACCGGCACGTCGAACGCGTCGGCCTGCGTGCCGACCTGGCTGAAGAGCTTTTCGTTCTTCTTCTGCCGCTGGTCGAGCACCCAGTGCTTCTCCTCGGGAAGGCCGAAGCGCGCGATCGCGTCGAGCACCGGGAACAGGTAGCGGTCGCTGGAACGCCACTGCCGCATGAGCACGCGGAGCTTGAGGATGTCCTCGTTGCGGATGGGCACGAGCGCGAGCAGTCGTTCGAGCGCGCCGTCGGGCTCGAGCCAGCGCAGCACCTTTTCGGCGGTCGAGGGCTTGGGCCGCTCCTCGATGAGCTGCAGCGCCGCGAAGAGCAGCCGCCAGGCGTCGTCGGGGGGCGACTCCCCGCCGAGGTCGTCCTCGATCAGGCGCAGGACCGCGGCCGGGTACTGGATCGCGTGGTCGAGCAGCGCCCGGCGCAGTTTCGCCGCGCCGGTCTCGTCGAGCTGCGCGCGGTCCTTTTCCGCCTCCTCGCGAACCGCGGCGAACCGGGAATCGAGCGCCGACAGGATCGCCTCGGCCTCGACGCCGGCCTCGCGGGAGTCGGCGAGCAGCGCGAGCTGTTCGTCCTCGGTCGCGAGATCCGAAATCCCCAACTCGCGCGTCCACAGCTCGCGCAGCGTGCCGACCCACTCGTCCCGGCGGGCCGGATACCAGCGCGCGAAGTACAGCCCGGCGCGGGCGCGATCGGCCCGTTCGCCTTCGTCGTCCTTCATCGTCCTCTCGATGAAGCGGCCGAAGCGGCCCTTGAGGGGCTCCTCGAGCTTCGGGTGCTGGGCGAGGAATTTCTTGATGACGCCGAGGTTGTAGCGCGCGGGCTTGCGCACTTCGAAGGGCGGCAGCGGCGCCCGGCCGGCGGCCGCTGCGCCCGCGCCCTCGGGCGCGAGCCGGTAGACCTGCTCGAACGCCCGCGAATGGTCAATGCGCGGATCCTTCTCGCAGGCCGGCTTCGCCTTCCGCCAGAACACCGTCCAGTCCCTGGCCGGGACGAGGTCGGCGCTGATCAGGAACAGCTTGAGCCGGTTCGCGTCCGCCTGCCCGCCGAGCGCCTTGAGCGCGCCGACGACCATCGAGCCGTGTTCCTCGGCCATCAGGCGCTTCACCTCGGCCGGGTTCGAGAATCGCAGCAGCCGCAGATCGTCCTCGGCGACCGGCGTGAGCGTGCGCTTCGCGGCGGCGTACGGCATCTTCTGGCCCTTCACCTTCGTGAAGTCCACGACGACCGTCTCGGTGTCGTTCGAGACGATCCGGCCCGGGCCGAATCCGTCGTGCAGCACGCCGCGGCCCGGCGCCAGCGCAGCGACCGCGTCGAACGCCTCGACCGCCTTCGCGAGCGGCGTGTCGGGATCGCCGAGCCCGCACTGTTCGATGGCCGCGGCCGCGTCCGGCATCGTCGCGCCGGGACCCTGGCGGAGCGCCTCGGTGATCGCCGCCCGGAACGGCTCGGCGGCCTCGGGGCCCTTCGCGGCGGCGGCGGTCGCGATGACCCGGCGCAGCGGTTCGAGCGCGCTGCCGGCGGAAGCGCGCTTCGCCAGACCGCCGACCACGATGTCGGCGAGCGATTTCGCCTCCTTGAAGGCGCCCTGCGTCGCGACCGCGGGCAGGGTCTGCGCGACCTGCACGAGCCCCTCGTCGTCGTCGTGCTCGACGAACTCGAGGGCCGCCTCCTCGATCCCGCTCCAGCGCTGCTCGGCGGCGAAACGCGGCGCCAGTTCGGCGAGCAGCGCGCGACGATCGTCGTCCTGCTTCGCGTCGCCGAGGCGCCTGGCGAGCAGCAGCGCGAGCTCGAGATCGTCGGGGTTGATCGCCCACGCGCGCGAGAGCGCGTCAATCCGCTCGGGATCCTGGCCCAGCCCCTCGTGCGCCTGCACGAGCAACCTCGCCGCGGCGTGCGTCTGCAGCAGCGCCAGCGACCGTTCGGCGATCGCGGCCAGCGGCTCCCATTGCTCCTTCGCCGCGACCTTCTCGCCGAGCTGGAGCAGTGTCTGCTGCGCCCGCTCCACCTCGCCATGCAGCGCGCACACCGCCGCGAGCAGGTAGTACACGCCCCACGCCGCTTCGGGCTGCTTGAGCCGGTTTCCCAGCTCGTCGCGAACGGACACGAGCTTCTTCTCGGCCTGTGCGTCGTGGGCGACGCTCTCCAGCTTTTCGCGGGTGGCCGGGGACAGCTCGGAGCCGAGTTCCCCCCGGAGGACGGCGGGCAGGACGTCGCGAACGGGCATGACGCCTCGAGGGCTGAAGGACGAGGTCGGGCGGCGAAAGGGGTGGAAATATCGCGCACGCGCCGCGGGCGCGCAAGCCGCGCGGGGCGCGCGCCGCCCGACGACGGCGCCGCGGCGGACCCGCGCCGGACGCCGGCATTGCACGCCTCGTGGGCGCGCGGCTACGCTGCGCGACGCGATGAAGATCTACACCCGCACCGGCGACGACGGCACCACCGGACTGATCGGCGCCGGCCGCGTCCCGAAGCACGACCCGCGCGTCGAAGCCTGCGGCAGCGTGGACGAGCTCAACGCGGTCCTCGGCGTCGCGCGTGCGCTCGACGGGGGCCGGCTCGTGGACGCGCACCTGGCGAAACTGCAGTCGGCCCTTTTCCAGGTGGGCGCCGAGCTGGCGGCCGTGGACGAACGGGCGCTCGCCTCGCTCCACCGCGTCTCCGACGACGACATCCTCTCGATCGAACGGCTGATTGACGCGCTCGAAGCCGAGCTGGCGCCGCTCACGAAGTTCATCCTGCCCGGCGGCTCGCCGCTGGCGTCGCAACTGCACCTCGCGCGCACCGTCTGCCGGCGTGCCGAGCGTCGCGTCACCGCGCTCGTCGAACGCCAGCACGTCGAGCCGCGCCTCGTGCGCTGGCTGAACCGGCTTGCCGACCTGTTGTTCGTGATGGCGCGCTGGGTGAACCGGCGCGAAGGCCGCGAGGAGACGACCTGGTCGGGCGGCGGCGGGGAATGAACGCGCCAACTTCGGCCCTTGCCTTTCGGCCGCGACCGTGCCCATAATCCGGCCCGCAAGCCTGCCCTGTCTGGAGGAGTGCTACATGCACCGGAAGCGGCGCGTCGCTGACGCGCCCGGTTTCTCCTCCCGCAACGTCCTCCTCGCCGTCGCCGTGTCGCTGGCGCCCGATGCGCCCGACATCGCCGACGCGAAGCTGTTCGGGTGAGGGCGGTGTGGACGGGCCCCGCCGGATCCGGAAACGGAACGGGCGGGAGCACGATCGCGATTGCGGGAGACACGAAACGCAGTGACAGGCGGTTGCCCTGGGCCGGGTCGTTCGAGACCCCGGCGGGTGATCGCGAACCGGCGTCGAGCGCGGGATTCGCGCTCCTCGAGCGCGCCGGAAAGAAGGAAAAGGTCTGCCGCCGCGATGCCGAAAACCGGACGGGCTTCGTGAAGCCCGCACGGCGGGCGCCGGAGCCGGGACGACGAACGACTTGCAGGGCGGCCGCTCGCGCGGCACCGTGACGGAGACGCGCGGGCCCTGGAACGCCCCGGGGCGGTAGTTCCCAATGGATGCCGCGCGCACGCTGGCGATGACTTCGCGCGCGGAAGAGAAGACGAAGAAAGAAGCGAAGGAAGCCGGTGGGGCGCGGCGTCGCGCCTCACGAGCCCGCGGTGACGCGGGCAGGTTCCCGGCCATTCCCGTCCTCCCGGTCCGCTCGACGGGCGCGACGGTTGGGAGCTTCGGCGGTCCTTCCGACTTCGAGATGGTCGGGCGCAGGAACCCTTGAAGCCGGACGCGAGAGCGGCCGGCCGCGCGATGCGCGGCCCCGCACGCGACGGATGCGCCCGCCGGCATTCACACGCGGCACCCGTGGCGGAAGTGCGTCCGGGCCGCGGCAGTCCAACCCCCGGCGCACGGCGACGTGCGCGCGGAAGGATCCTCGATGAGACCACGCCGTCGCCGTCCGCGCGGCCCGCGTCCCGAAACCCCGGGCGCCGCCCCCGAAGCGCAGTCCGGAGACTCGAACTTGAACGAGTACCAGGAGCAGCAGGAAATGAGTGGAGACACCGAAGGAGCGCCCGGGATGCACGAACCGGCCGGCGAGCCGCAGGGTATGACGGGCGGCGAGGAAGGCGGCGCGGAGCCGCAGGGGGACTATCGCCAGGGCCGCCGCCGGCGGCGCCGGCGCGGGCGCAGCGGCCAGAGACCGGGCGGGCCCGGCCAGCCGCAGGGCCAGCAACAGGGCGGTGGCTACGCCCAGCAGAACATGAACGGCCAGGACCGGCGCGGAGGGCGCCGCCGCCGCCAGCGCGGCGGCGGAGGCGGCCAGCAGCAGCAGCGCCGGCGCGGCGGCCTCGAGATCCTGAAGGATCTGCAGCAGCGCGGCGCGGCGCTCGATCCTTACGAGCGGCTGGTCCTCGAACTGCCCGCGGGCCAGGGCGACCCGCCCTACGGTGACCGCATCACCGGGCGCGCCATAGATCTCATCGCTCCGATCGGGCGCGGGCAGCGCTGCCTGCTCGTCGCTCCGCCCAAGGCGGGCAAGACGCGCATCCTGCAGGCCATCGCCGCCTCGGTCGCGCACAACCACCCGGACGTGAAGGTGTACGCGCTGCTCGTGGACGAACGCCCCGAGGAAGTCACCGACTTCAAGCGCAACACTCCCGCCGAGGTCATCGCCGCCTCGAGCGACATGACCGTGGACGAGCACATCGAGACCGCCGAGCGGGCCATGGAGCAGGTCGCCCAGCAGGTCATCGAGGGCAAGGACGTCGTGCTGCTGCTCGACTCCATCACGCGGCTCGCCCGCGCCTACAACGCCGCGGCCGGCAACAGCGGACGCACGATGTCGGGCGGCCTCGACTCGAACGCCATGCAGGCGCCGCGGCAGATCTTCGGCGCCGCGCGCAAGATCGAGAACGGCGGCTCGCTGACGATCATCGGCACCGCGCTGGTGGACACCGGCTCGCGCATGGACCAGATCATCTTCGAGGAGTTCAAGGGCACCGGAAACTCCGAGATCTTCCTGTCGCGCGAGCTGGCCGAGCGGCGCATCTACCCGGCGATCGACATCCCCAGGAGCGGCACGCGCAAGGAGGAAAAGCTCATCGCCCCGGACCTGCTCAACACGTTCCAGGCGCTGCGCCGCATCCTCGTGCAGATGCCGCCGCAGGAGGCGATGCTCAAGCTCACCGACCGCCTGGGCAAGACGAAGACGAACCAGGAGTTCTTCAACCTGGTGAGGGTCGGCGAGAGCTAGCGGCGAGTTGCCGAACGAAAGCTAACGGCCTTCGCGGGCGCGCAGCATCTGCCGCTCGAGCTCGGGGCCGTAGTTCAGCACGATGTCGAAGCGGCGGATCTCGCCCTCGCCGTCGCCCTTGCGGGTCACCAGCAGATCGCCGCCGGGCAGCGCCGTGAAGTCCTCGCGGTCGGCGACCCACGGCGACAGGTCGAGCCGTTTCTCGGGGACCGACACGTCGAGGGCGGGCGAGACGCGCGCGGTCATGATGACGCTCGAGCGCGTCGCCCAGAGCAGCGCGTTGCCCCCCTCGATCCATTGCGGGCGCACGCCGTAGTCCCGCGAAACGGGCACCGCGGCGCCGGCACGACCGCCGGGCTGAAGCAGGGCGACGAACACCTCGGGCTGGCCGCCCTCGTCCGAGAGGTAGGCGATCCGGCGACCGTCCGGCGAGATCACCCCCGACCAGGTGTTGAACGGCTCGCGAATGACGTCGGCCAGAACGACCGAGTCGCCAACGAAGCTCGCCCGCCGCAGCCAGCCGTGCCGTCCGTCATAGCTCCTCACCAGCACCGACCGGCCATCCGGGAACCAGCATTCGACCTGATCGCTGGATTCCAGGCTGCGGGCGGGCAGGAACCTGCGGGCCGGCGCGCTTCCGTCGAGCGGCTGCCGGTAGAGGCCTCCGGTCGAGTCTCCGCCCTGAAGGGTCCACACGACGGTGGCGCCATCCGGTGAAAAATGCGCGTCGCGGCAGTCCTCCCCTTCCGCAAACGCGAACCTTCGCGCACCCGGCCGACCCCGCTCGAGAACCAGAACCTCGAATTCGCTCTCTCCCGGCGGCAGGCTGACCACCGCCGCGAACCGGCCGTCGGCTGAGACGGAAGGCGCGCCTTCGAAGAGGCGGCGCTCCTCGTTCCAGGATTCGACGCGGCCATCCCGATGGACGATCGCGAGACTGCGCTGCTGGGCGGCCGCGCCGCCGAGCACGATGCCGAGGTCTCCCCGGGGCGACACCCGCAGCTGGGAGTGATCCCACGACATGCCGGCGCGAAGGCCCTGCATGACCGCGACCGGAGGACTTGCCAGTCGGCGATGCGCGGGGTCCCACTCCGCGGCCAGCAGCGTGCCGTTCCGCGACATCAGCATGCGATTGCCGGGCATGAGCCGCGGCGAGCCGGCGTTCGGCTCGAAGATCGAGAGTCGCCCGCCCTCCAGGTCGAGTGTGCCCGCGCTCACCACCCAGCCGGTCGAATCGTAGTAGCCCACCGTGATGAGCACGGTGCGCCCGTCCGGGTTCGTCTCTTCCAGGGTGAGTCTGCCGATCGTGTGCTCGAACGAGAGCGGCCTCCACGAGGGAGCGCCCTTCGCGACGGGCGTCACGACCGCGAATCGCTTGAATCCCTGTTCGACGACGACGATCCGGCCGTCGGGCAGCAATTCCCACCCCAACCAGTCGGGGCCCCATGGCATCACCTTCGTGGGCGGGGACGATCCGTCGGTCGCGATGCGTTGCAGTTCGAGCTCGCGCGCGCCTTCGGCCACCGGGCGGACCGCGTAGAGCCAGCGCCCGTCGTCGGAAAGGTCCCAGCTCACCTTTCCCTCACTGCCGGCGACCCGGGTCCACTCGAAGCTGTCCAGCGCTCGGCGGTACACCGCGCTCGCCGAGCTCGAGGCGGCGCCGCGCGGCGTGCCCGACGCGAACAGGACCACCTGGTCCCGGTCCCGCGCGAGCATCATGGTGGTCACGACCAGGTCGTCGGGCGGAACGGCCGAGAGCCGCAGGGACGCCTCGTGGTTCGAATCCCAGCGTGCGTGCAGCCACCAGCCGCCGGCGAGCGTGACGAGCGCCAGGCCGACGAGCAGGGCGGCGCTGCGGGCGCGGACCGCGGACGTCGCGCCGGCCGGCGCCTCGGTCCTGCCGGACGCCAGGGCGGCGATCGCAGCCTCCAGTTCGAGCCGCGCGTCGCCCATGTCGCGAAGGCGCTGTTTCGCGTCCTTCTCGAGGCAGCGCCGCAGCAGCTCGCGAACGCGCGCCGGCGTGCGCGCGGGCAGGCCGCCCCAGTCCGGCGCGCGCTCGAGGATGCGCGCGATCGTGTCGCTCACGGTCTCGCCCGCGAACAGCTGCCGTCCGGTGAGCATCTCGAACAGCATCACGCCGAACGCCCAGATGTCGGCGCGCCGGTCCACGCTCCTGCCGCGCGCCTGCTCGGGCGCCATGTAGGCCGCGGTCCCGAGCAGCACGCCCGCCTGCGTGCCGACGCTCATCGTCGGCGACTGCGTGAGCTGCGGCGACGAGGACGACGCTTCTTCGGGCGCGAGCGCCTTGGCGAGCCCGAAGTCGAGCACCTTGACCGCCCCCTCGGGCGTCAGCTTCACGTTCCCCGGCTTGAGGTCCCGGTGCACGATGCCGCGCTCGTGCGCGTACTCGACCGCCTCGGCGATCTGCCGCGCGAAGCCCAGAGCCTCGGGCAGCGACAGCGCGCCGTCCTGTTCGAGCCGCTCGGCCAGCGTCGGGCCCTCGACCAGCTCCATCACCAGCGCCGGGGCGCCGCCCGCATCCTCGAGCCCGAGCACCGCCGCGATATGCGGATGGTTCAGCGAGGCCAGCAGCCGGCACTCGCGTTCGAAACGGGCCCGGCGCTCCGGGTCGCCCGCGACGGCCGCGGGCAGCACCTTGATCGCGACGTCGCGGCCCAGGCGCGCATCGCGCGCCCGCCACACCTCGCCCATGCCACCGGCCCCCAGCGGGCCGGTGACTTCGAAGGGACCGACCTTTTCGCCGGGCGCGAGCGCCATGGAGGCTCCGTGGGGAGGATCGGCAGGCAGAAGGGACGCGGCAGGGTAGCGTGCGCGCGTCCCGCACCGCCACATCGAACGCGCCGGACTCCTTGCCCGCGTACCCGGGGCTCAGGATCTCAGCGGCTCGTTCCGGGCGGCGCTTCCCCGAGTTCGTCCGCGAGCGCGTCGAGGAACGCCCGCAGCACCTGCACGCGGCGCTCCGCCTCGGCGCGGCCGGCCTCCGTGCGCATCGTCGCGGGCAGGCCCAGCAGCTTCGTGAAGAAGTGGTCCACCGAGTAGCG
The DNA here is from genome assembly GCA_020847735.1 of Candidatus Eisenbacteria bacterium. NCBI lineage: Bacteria > Candidatus Eiseniibacteriota > Candidatus Eiseniibacteriota bacterium. The sequence goes on along the minus strand of JADLBL010000023.1, from coordinate 16,785 downwards.
CGCGTCCTCGAGCGGGCGCGCGCGGGCGAAGGGGTCCTCCGCGTGAAACCAGTCCGCGCCCATGCGCACGCCGGTCGCGATCGTGCGCAGAAGCCCGATCGCGCCCAGCGCTTCGAGCCGGTCGGCGTCCTGCAGGGCGCGGCCGAGCGGCGTCGCCGGCACCGCACCGCGCGAGAAGCTGTGGTCGCGCACCGCGTCGGCGATGCGCGTCACGGCCTCGGGCGGAAAGCCGAGCGCCACGGCGCGCTCCGTCGCGTGCGCCGCGGCCAGAACGCTCGCGCCCGCGCGCCCGGGCGAGTTCTTCGGAACATGAACCGCGTCGTGGAGCAGTGCGGCGGCGACCGCCTCGCGGAAGTCCACCGGATCGCCACCCAGACGCAGCGTCCAAGCGGCCACGCGCAGCAGGTGCGCCGTGTCGTGCGTCGGGTCCGGCGTCTCGAGCGCGGCCTCCCGCGCCCGCGCCTCGGCGAGCAGCGTCGCGAGCGCCGGGTCCGGGGCGATGCGGTCGAGCAGGTCGTCGCGTGTCATCTCGCGCGCCCTCCCAAGACACCGGGCCGGCCCGCCGCGGTCGTGTCCCCCGCGAGCCCACGCCGGATCACGTCCCAGAGCGGGTTCGGGCCCCGGGGCAGGGTCGGCGGCCGGCCCGCTTCGACCGCCCGCCAGTAGCCACGCGGCAGCGCCCCCGCGCCCAGCTCGTAGTCCATCGCGTGCCAGGTGTCCTCGCGAAACGCGTAGAACGCCCAGTGCCAGCCGCGCCGCTCGCAGGCCCGAAGGACGTCCGCCAGCCACGCGCCGGCGCCCGGGTGCGTGCGCGGCACGCCGAACTCGGCGCAGACGACGCGCGATGAAGGGACGCCGTGCCGCGCCTGCCACGCGACGACCGGCGCGAGCTCCGCTTCGAGGCGCGCCGCGTCCCAGCGCTCGAGCCGGGTCGTGTCGTCGTCGGCCGGAAGGTCGCCGGGGTAGCGCCAGCGTCCGGCCTGCCGGTGATTCACGTAGGCCCACGGCTCGTAGAAGTGGAACGAGTAGAGCACACGCGGATCGTCGGGCACCGCCATCGCCTCGATCCCCGCCGGCGAAGCGAACGCCGCGCCCTCCAGGATCACCGGCACGTCCGGGTCCGCGGCGCGTACGGCGGCGAGCAGCCGCCGCTGCACCTCGGCGAGCCGCCCGGGCGCCACGTCGCGCGCGCGGTCGGGATGCGGTTCGTTGAGCAGGTCGTAGGCGACGAGCGCCGGATGGCCGCGCAGCGATCTCGCGACCCCGCCCCAGAGGCGTTCCGCGGCGGCGAGCGCGCGCTCCTCGCGGTAGAGCCGGAAGTCGGAGCGGTCGCCGTTGTGCTGGCGCCAGCGCGCGCCGGGAAGGCTCAGCATCACGAGCGCGACCTTGACGCCCGCGACCTCGGCGCTGTCGAGCACGGCCCGGAGCCGGGCGAGGTCGCGCGGGGGGATCGCGGTGAAGGAATCCGCGTCGCCCATCAGGAAGTCCCTCCCCTCGCCCTCCCACTTGTCCGGCGCGAGGCGCACCCATTCGACACCCGCCGCCGCGGCGGCGCGCAGCCGCTCGCCGCTCTCGCGCGCGTTGAACAGGTTGGCGCCCCGCCGCGGCGTGCTCCAGAAGTCCGCGACGGCGGCGCTCGCCGCGCCCGGGAGACCGGTGGCTCCGAGGACGGCGAGCAGGACGAGCGTCAGGAACGGGGCGGGCACGGCCCGGCATGCTACCCGAACGACGAAGCGCCGCGGGAGCGAGCCCGCGGCGCGCCGACGCCACTTGGCCTCCCCGCGTCAGACCCGCTCGACGAACTCGCCCGTGCGCGTGTCGATGCGCACCTTGTTGCCCTGCTCGATGTAGGGGGGAACCTTGATCTCGAGCCCGGTCGAGAGGATCGCCGGCTTGTTCGTGTTCTGGACCGCCGCGCCCTTGATGTTCGGGGTCGTCTCGACGACCTCAAGCTCGACGAACATCGGCGGCTCGATGCCGACCACCTTGCCCTGCCAGTAGCTGGCCGAGATCACCATGCCGTCCGTCAGGTAGCCGGCGGCCTCGCCGAGCACGCCCTTGTCGAGCGAGATCATCTCGTAGGACTCGGTGTTCATGAAGTGGAACTCGTCGCCCGCCTTGTAGCTGAACTGCAGCGAGTGTTCGTCGAGCTGCGCCTTCTCGACCTTTTCCTCCGACGAGAAGCGCACTTCCTGATTCGAGCCGTTCTCGATGTTGACCAGCTTCGCCTGCACGAAGCCGCGCAGGTTTCCGGGCGTGCGATGCACCATCTGGGCGACGCGATGCGGCTTGCCGTTGTAGAGGATCAGGTTGCCGACGCGGATCTGGGTGGCTGCGATCATCGGTGAATCCTTGCTGGGGTTGCGGGTGGGCGTCCGGAGCGGGTCAACGGCCCACGGAAGGCCTCGCCACTGCGACTGCGGCGGGCGATTGTGCACGACCGGCGAGGGCCGCGTCCAGTTCCGGGGCCGAGGCGCCCGAAGCCGCGCCTCAATGCCTGCGAAGCGCCGCCTGCCAGTTCTGGAGCACGACCGCTGCCGGCGGTCGCGCGTTTCCGGCCGCGAGCAGCACCAGCCAGCGCCTGCCGTCCCGGGCCATGTCCAGGTCCACGACATTCGCCGGAAGCCGGGAGAGGACCGTCGCGGGTCCCAGCGAGAACGGCGGGCCGGCGCGCACTTCGGCCTGGTGAATGACGCCGGGCTCGTCGGCGTTCGAGAACAGATACCGCCGGCCGTCGGGCGACCATGCTCCGACGCCGCCGCCGAGCGTCACCTGGTAGCGCGCCCCCGCTCCGGCGAGGGGCTGGATGTAGACGTTGACCGTTCCCGATTCGTCGTTCTGGAAGGCGACCCAGCGACCATCGGGGGAGACCTGTCCGGCCTGGTCGTTGGTCGGCGTTCGCACGCATGGCGTGGGCGGCCCGCCATCGACCGGCAGCAACCACAGGTCCCAGCGGGTCACGGGGTCCAGCCGCTCGATCAGCAGCGAGCGGCCGTCGGGCGTCCACTGGTCGAGGCGCTTGTAGCCATGGTCGCCCGCGAGGAGATCGCGCCGGCTACCGTCGGCGAGCGAGAGCACGTGGAGGCTCTGTCGCGTGTCGTCGAGCCAGGCAATCTGTGTCCCGTCGGGCGACCACCTCATCTGGACCGCGTTCTCCGGCGACTGGGTCAATCGCTGGCGCGCGCCACGCTCGAGGTCCACGAGCACCAGGTCGGAACGTGTCGGCTCCGTCTGCACGACGAGCAGCGCGCGCCGTCCGTCGGGAGCGACCGCAAGGCGGACGTAGTCCCCCGGCGGCACGGGCGGCGCACTGGTCTCGCGTCCCGCGAGGTCCAGCCAGGCGAGCCGGTTCCGGGTTTCCGCGGGCTCGAGATAGGCCAGCGAACCGTCCCGCGAGGCGCTGACCACGGGGCCGCCGGCGAACTGCGTGCCCGTGGTCACGTCGCCGATCACGACCGGCTCTCCGCGCATGCGTGCCGCGCGCGCATCGAACGGCAGCGCGACGATCCGCGCGTTGCGCGTCGTGAGAAGCCAGCCCGGCGCAACGAACACCGGCCCGGTCTCGCCACGGGCGATCTCCCGCGTCGGCCCGCCATCGAGCGACCCCACGCACACCCCGCCCTTGCCATCCGGCCCGGCGGGAATGGCGCTGAACAGGAAGTGCCTGCCGTCCGGCAGGAACACCGGGAAGCGATGGCCGGTCACGCCGTGCGCCGAGTCCGGGTGCGTGAGCTGGACCAGCGGGCCGCCCGCGGCGGAAACCTTGTAGATGCCGCCGTTGGGATACGGCGCGAGCACGATCACGCCGTCGCGATTCCAGCTTCCGCCCCGCGCGGCCTTGGTGTCGCAGATCTTCTCGGGTGTGCCGCCCTCGAGCGCGACGCGCATGAGCCGCTCGTCGGAGGCGAAGTACGCCAGCGTGCGGCTGTCGGGAGACCAGAACATGATCAGCGCGCCCTCGGTCCCCGGCAGTTCGCTGGGCGTGATCGAGTCGAGCCGCCGGATCCAGAGACGGGTGACGCCGGCGGAGTCCGGGACGACGAACGCGAGCGTGCGGCCGTCCGGTGAGAGCGAGACGAACTGCGCGTCGGGGTAGAACGTTGGTCCGGGCGGGGCCGCCACCTCGAAGCGGGCGGGTTCCGGTGGCGGCGTGCGCACGATGAGCCGCGGCAGGAACGCCCCGGCGGCCAGCGCCAGCGCGGCGACGACGGCGAGAGCGGGCACGCCCGGCGTGTACGGCCGCCGCGCCGCGGCCGCCGGCGCGGTCCGCGCGCCCGAGCGTCCGGCGGCGATCAGGTCCTCGATCTCGATCCGCGCCTCGCCGATGTCGCGCAGGCGGCGCTTCGCGTCCTTCTCGAGGCAGCGGCGCAGCAGCGCGCGCAGGCGTTCGGGCGTCGCCGCGGGCAGCGCCGTCCATTCCGGTTCGACCTGCAGGATGCAGGCGACGATGTCCGAGACGGTCTCGCCCGTGAACGCTTGCCGCCCGCTGAGCAGTTCGAAGAGCACGCAGCCGAAGGACCAGATGTCGGTGCGCCGGTCCACGGCCTTGCCGCGCGCCTGCTCGGGGCTCATGTACGCGGCGGTTCCGAGGATGACGCCCGCCTCGGTGCCCGCGTAGGTCAGCGTCGGAGAGGCGCTCATGTTCGGGTCCGACGAGCCGCCCGCGCCCCCCTTGGCGAGGCCGAAGTCGAGCACCTTCACGTCGCCCGCCGGCGTCACCATGACGTTTCCGGGTTTGAGGTCGCGGTGGACGATGCCCCCTTCGTGCGCCGCCTCGAGCGCCGCGGCGACGGCGCGCGCGATCTCGAGCGCCTCGCCGAGCGGCGGGGTCCCGCGCCGCAGGCGTTGCGCCAGCGACTCTCCCTCGACGCATTCCATGACCAGGAATCGCCGCCCGCCCGCCTCCTCGAGGCCGTGCAGCACCGCGATGTTCGCGTGCTTCAGCGAGGCCAGCAGCTTCGCCTCGCGCTCGAAGCGCGCGAGGCGCTCGGGGTCGTTCGCGAACGCGTCCGGGATCAGCTTGATCGCCACGTCGCGGCCGAGCCGCCCGTCGCGCGCGCGGTACACCTCGCCCATGCCGCCGGCGCCGAGCGGCGCGGTGATTTCGTAGGGGCCGAGCTTCGTTCCCGGGGACAGCGCCACGCGTCAGGCCTCCGCCCGCTTTTCGATCGCCCGCGTCGCGCGTTCGACGTCGGCCTCGTCGTTGTAGACCTGCGCCGAAATCCGCCACAGCAGCCGGCCGTGCATCGCCTGCAGGTGCACCTCGATCGAATCCTCGAAGAGCAGCGCGTCCTTGATCCGCTGTGCGTCGTCGCCGGTGGCGCCGAACGCTTCGGGCAGCGGCACCGCCACCATCGTTCCGACCATGGATTCCTCCTGCGGCAACTCGACCTTCCAGCGCTCGGCGAGCCGGCGGGCCGAGCCCCACGCGAGCCCGTGGTTCCACGCGCGCATCGCCTCGAGCCCGAGGCCGCGCATGAACTCGATGCCCGCGGGGGCGGCGAGCCACGGCGATGGATCGCGCGTGCCCTGCCAGTCGAACGAGGCGGTGAAGCTCCTGCCCCATCCCCAGCCCACCACCAGCGGCTGGAGGTCCTGCTGCCGCGCGGGCGGCGCCCACAGGATGCCGCAGCTGATCGGCGACATCGCCCACTTGTGCAGGTTGGCCGTGTACCAGTCGGCGCCGAGCGCCGGGATGTCGAGCGCCAGCGCGCCGGGAGCGTGCGCCCCGTCCACGAGCACCGGCACCCCGCGCGCGTGACAGCCCGCGACGATCCCCTCGACCGGCAGCACCAGCGCGGTCGGCGAGGTCACGTGGTCCACGATCACCAGCTTCGTGCGCGGGCCGACGGCCGCGAGCACGGCGCCGGTGATGGCGTCCGCCCGCCACAGCGGGTGCGGCAGCGTTGCCGTCACGAGCCGCGCGCCGGTGCGCGAGGCCACGAACTCGACCGCGTTCGCGACCGCCCCGTAGCCGTGATCCGTGACCACGATCTCGTCGCCGGGCTCGAAACGCAGTGAGCGCAGCACCGAGTTCACGCCGGCCGAGGCGTTGTCCACGAACACCAGATCGTCGCCGCGCGCGCCGAGGAACGCCGCGACGGCGTCGGCCGCGACCCGCATGCGCGGCCGCTCGCGCATCGCGACCGGGCCCACGTCCGCGAGCTGCCGCAGCAGCACCGGCGCGGGACGGCGGTGGAACTCACGGCGGATCGCCCGCTGCGCCGCCAGCACGCGGCGCGGCGGAGCGCCCACGGTGCCGTGATTCAGGTAGGTGAGGGACGGGTCCAGCGGCCACAGCCCGAGCAGCCCGCGCCCGAAGTCGCTCATCGAACGCGGTAGCGGGCGACGATGGTCGTGACGTTGTCCGTGCCGCCCTGCGCGAGGGCGCGGTCCACGAGCGCCCTGCAGGCGCCGGCGCTGTCCGAGAACGCGAGCAGCAGCGTGGCGATCTCCGATTCGGGAACGTGGCGCGAAAGGCCGTCGGAGCACAGCAGGATGCGGTCGTCGTGCTGCAGGTCGAGGTGGTGGATGTCGTACTCCGGGTGGCCCTCGCCCGCGCCCATCGCGCGCGTCAGCACGTGGCCCAGCTCGTGCGACTCGACTTCGGCTTGCGGGATCAGTCCCTGGTCGGCGTACGACTGCGCGAGCGTGTGGTCGTGGGTGATGCGCCGCAGCTGCCCGCCGCGGAGCAGGTAGGCGCGCGAGTCGCCGACGTGGATGATGAACAGGTCGTTGCCGACCGAGTAGCCCGAGGTCAGGGTCGTGCCCATGCCCTCGAGGCTCCGGTCGCTGGCCGACGTGGCGCGCAGGGCGTCGTGAACGCCGGCGAAGTAGCTGCGCACGCGCTTGAACAGGGCGGCGATGTCGGCTTCGCGCGTCGCCGGATCGTCCAGCCGCAGCGCCCAGCGCGGCGAGCGCAGCACGAGCTGCAGCATCGAGACGAGCGCGGTGCGGCTCGCCACCTCGCCGGCCGAGTGCCCGCCGAGGCCGTCGGCCACCGCCATCAGCCAGCCGCTGTCCTCGCGGTGCGACGAGAAGATTTCCTCGGGGATGTTGCTGTCCACGCGCTCGAGGAAGCGGCCCAGCCGGAAGATCGCGTAGGAGTCCTCGTTCTGCTCGCGCACGTTCCCGACGTGGCTGTGCGCCGCCACGTCGGCGGTCACGCGGGCCGGAGGGACGACCTCGTCCTCGACGTCGGAATTCGGTTCGGGCTTGTTCATGCGCGACGCGGCTCCGGGGGCGGATCTCGGTCCGGCCACCCTATCCCGGCCGCCGGGCATGGCGCCATCGGAAAACACCCTTCAGGGCCTTTCCCGCCCACCCGACGTGCGCTGTCCGCCCACGGAACGGGGACTGCCGGGGCACGGGCGGGCCGGCGGCCGGAGCGGACCGTTCAGGCCCGTCTCAGCAGCACGAGGGTGACGTCGTCGCTGCGATGCTCGCCGGCGGAGTGGTCGTCAATGCGGGCGATCATCCCGTCGGCCAGCTTCGCCAGGTCGGCCTCGCCGCCCAACTCTCGCATCGCCTGCTCGACCCGCTCGGTGTCGAAGAACTCGTCGCCCCGCTGCGCCTCGGGAATGCCGTCGCTGAAGACCGCCATGGTCTCGCCCGGCTCCACCGTCGTCTCGCCCATCGTCCACGGGAACGACGCCATCATGCCGATCGGCACGCCGGTGGCCTCGAGCGAGCGCAGCGCCTGCCCGCGGGCGAGCAGCGGCTCGGGGTGGCCGCAGTTCACGTACCGCAGCCGCCCGCTGGCCGGATCGAGGTAGCCGAGGAAGAGGGTGATGAAGTTGCGCGCGTCGGTGCTGCGGTAGACCACCTCGTTGAGCCGCACGACCAGCGCGAGCGGGTTGTCGAAGGCCTCGTAGAGCACCCGCGAGGACGAGAGCGCAGAGGACATGAGCAACGCCGCGCCCATGCCCTTGCCCGAGACGTCGCCGACCAGGAAGACGAGCTGGCCGTCGGCGCGCTGGTAGAAGTCGTACAGATCGCCGCCCACCTCGTAGCAGGTCTGCAGCAGCGCGTGCAGCGACCAGCCGGCCACGTCGGTCGGCGCCTCCGGCAGCAGGTTCTGCTGGATGCGCGTCGCCGTCGAGAGCTCGAGCGCCAGGCGCTGCCGCGCCTGCTCGGCCTCGAGCAGGCGCGCGTTGCTGATCTTGACCGCCGCCATGTTGGCGAGCAGCGTGAGCAGCTCGAGCTGCTCGGCGCCGTAGGTGACCGTCGGATTGGTGCTGTCGGCGTACAGGATGCCCAGCACCCGGGCGTTGTCGTAGAGCGGAACCGCCATCGCCGAGTGGATGAGGTTGCCCACGACGCTCTGCGCGCCCGCGAAACGCGGGTCGTTCATGGCATCGGCCGTGATCACCGCGGTGTTCTCGCCGAGCACGACGCTGGCGATGGTTTGCGAGAGCGCGAGCGGGTCCTTCGCGCTCGCCCCCCGGGTGCGCGCCGCCACCTGCTCGAGGCTGTCGCCGTCCTTGCCGCGCAGCAGGATCAGCAGCCGATTGGCGGGCACCGCGCGCTCGACGAAGCGCAGGATCTCCTCGCAGGTCTCGCGCAGCGGCCTGGGCAGGACGAGCAGCTGGCCGGCCTCGGCCAGCAGCCGGACCATGCGGTTCGGATCACGGACGTCGGCGGTCGGGTGCGAGAGCACGTCGGCGACCTTGAGGCGCAGCGACGACGCGTGGCTCGGCGAGGACGCCCACTGCGTCGGGCTTTCCTCGAGTCCGGCGCGGATCACGACGTGCCCGACCTCGATCGTGTCGCCGGGCTTGACCTCGACCGGCGAGGCGGCGTCCTGACCGTTCACGCGCGTGCCGTTCCGGCTGCCGAGGTCGCGAATCGTGATGCGGTTGCCGTCGCGCGCGAGCTCGGCGTGTTCGCGCGAGACACTGGAATCGAGCACCTGGACGAAGTTCGACGACGAGCGGCCGATGCGTGCCGGCAGGTCCTCGAGCGCCCAGGTTCGGTTCTCGCCGTTGAGCGTCGTGGAGAGTTTGAGGGTCATGGGCCCGCGAGAGTACGCGGCCCGGCGGCCCGGCGGCCAGCGTTATCGCTTGCGAGCCGTTTCCGGGATGCCGAAACTCGCGCTCCGGGCGCCGGCCCCTGCGAGCCGGTGGTCCGCCAGGATCGCGGCTCGGCGCGGGCGGGGCTGCGGCGGGCGGGACAGTCGCCCAGCGTGCCCGCGCAGGCGCGGCGGAAAGGGAGAGATCATGGCAAGAGTCGCGGTTCTCGGTTCGGGCAAGGTGGGAGAAGTGCTCGCGAATGGATTCCTGAAGCATGGCGACGAGGTCGTGCGCGGCTCGCGTTCGCCCGAGAAGCTCGCGGGCTGGCGCGCGGAAGCCGGGCCCAGGGCGACGACGGCGACGTTCGCCGAGGCCGTGAAGGGCGCGGATCTCGTCGTGCTCGCGGTCAAGGGCACGGCGGCCGAGGCGGTCGTGAAGCTGTCGGATCCCGGATCGCTCGCGGGCCGGACCGTGATCGACGCCACCAATCCAATCGCCGATGCGCCACCCTCGAATGGAATCCTGCACTTCTTCACCACGCTCGAGGACTCGCTCATGGAGCGGCTCCAGCGTCTCGCTCCGCAGGCCCACTTCGTGAAGGCGTTCTCGTGCGTCGGCAACGCGCACATGGTGAATCCCGACTTCGGCGGCGAGAAGCCGACGATGTTCATGTGCGGGAACGACGCCGGCGCCAAGAAGCAGGTGCAGGACGTGCTCGCGAGGTTCGGCTGGGAGTGGCAGGACATCGGCGGCGTCGAGGGCGCGCGCGCGATCGAGCCGCTCTGCATCCTCTGGTGCGCGCCGGGGTTCCTCGCCGGGCAGTGGGGGCACGCGTACCGGGTGCTCAAGAAGTAGCGGGCGCGGGGCGGACGCGCCGCGCAAAGAGCTCGGGCTTCACGGGGCGAGAAAGCAGGCGCCGAGTGGCACCTGTGCGAGTACGCCGCCTACCGCCGCATCGACGCCGCCCGGGCCGCACGCGAGTTCCCCGCGCTCTTCGACGCCGTCGCCGACGGACGGCTGACGCTCACGACCGTGAACCTGCTCGCGCCGGCGCTGACCCGGGAGAACGTGGCCGAGCTGATCGCGGTCGCCGCTCGCCTGACGAAGCGGCAGGTGCAGGAGCTGCTCGCCGAGCGGGCCGCAAAGGCGCAGCCCATGGCCATGGAGCAGCTTGCGCCGCCGGAGCCGTCGAACGGTTCACTAGCGCCAGCGCTAGTTGCTCCCAATGGTGCAAGCGAGGCAGATGTTCCCGAGACGCTCGCCGCCGCCCGCTGCCGATAGCCCTGCTCGCCTGCGTCATCGCCCTCGCGGCGCCGGCGGGCGGCGCGGCCGCCCGGCCGATCCTCTTCCCGCCGAATCCGAACGCACCCGAAGCGAGGCCTACGCCCGCGAACTCGCTGCGAACGAAGCCGCCCGCGCCTGCGCCGAAGAAGCGATGCCCTGGCTGCGCAAGCTCCGCTTCCGCCTCGCCGAGGCGAAGGAAGCCGCAACGGCCGCGGCCCGCGCACTCCCCGACGCCTCCCTCGAAGACCGTGAGAAGCACGCCCTCCGGAGCCTCGCCCCACCCGGCGCCCGAAAGGTCCCGCCCCCGACGAGCAGTGCTGCGTGACGCCGCCACCGGTCGAAGCGATGCGATGCGACACCGCCCCGGCCCGCATCTCGCGGACCGGGGCGGTCGTGATCAGCGCGTCCCGTCCGCCGCCCGCTGGCCGCGCGCCCCTGCGGCCGCGCCACCACTCACGTCGGTTCCCGCCTCGAGCGCACGCTTGATGCGCGCCCGCGCCTCGAGCAGGTGCGCGCGCGTGTTGTCGCCGAGCGGCGCCGCCAGCGCCAGCACCCGCGCGCAGCGGGCGTCAATGCGCTGGAGCTGCAGGCGCGCGAGCGACAGCGCGTCGTCGTTCACCGCCAGCTCGCCGGTGACCATCGCCGCGAGCCGGTCCACGTAGGCGCGCTGCACGTCGCGACGCGTGCCCGTGCCGTCGAGCGCCTTCATCGCCGCCGGCGCCGCGCCGCCGACCTCGCCCCACAGGGCGCGCGTCAGGCGGTCGAAGTGCTCGCTCAGGCGGTACGGGTCGGCGCTGCGGTTCTCGGCCTCGCGCATGCGCGCGAGCAGCGCCGGCGAGGTCGCGGCCGAAACCAGCCCCGACTGCACCGCGAGCACGTAGTCGTTCCAGTTGAAGTCCTGCCGGCCCGCGAACACGCCGCCCGGGCCCATGCCCCAGTGCGACCAGCGGCTGGGCGCCATGCGGTCGAGCAGCGCCGGCGGCGCGTCGAGCGCGCCGGCCGCCCACACGCGCTGCGAGAGGAACGCGAGCGCGTCGCGCTGCAGCGCCGCCGGCACCGGCACGATCGGATCGCGCTCGCCCGGCTGGCCGCGCTCGACGCGCGAGAGGTACGAGCCGCCGAGGTACTTGACCGCCATGCCCGACGCGATCCCGTACTGCTGCAGCAGCGTGACCATCGCCCGGCGCAGCGCGGTCAGGTCGCCGCTCCCGCCGACGATGCGGTCCTCGAGCTTCGGGTTGCGCCACAGACCCGCGATGTAGGTCGTGCGGTCCTTCGCGAACTGCAGCGGATCGTTGCCGAGATCGTAGATGTTCGAACGCGGGTCGGGCGCGTCCGCCGGGTAGGTGTCCTCGTCGGTCGAGTACTCGTGGCCGGCCTGCAGCGATTCGTCGGCGATCCGGCGCGCGAACGCGTAGTCGGAGTCCGGATCGGTCGCGTTCGACGGCGTGTAGCCGTAGCGGATCGCCCACAGGTCGTAGGTGCCGGGCGTGGTCGTCCAGTAGTCGCCCTGCTGCCGGTGCGTGTAGTCGATGTTGGGGCTCGGGTACTCCATGACCGACGAGTAGAGGCCGTTCGCTTCCGTCCAGGCCTTGTCCTGCAGGCGGTCGTCGGGCGTCGAGGTGCTGGAGCGGAAGTTGTGGCGCAGGCCGAGCGTGTGCCCGACCTCGTGCATCACCGCCCAGACCACCGCGCGGTGCAGGTAGGCGTCGGGAATCGGCGCGCCCGGGGGGATCGCGTCGTCCATGAGCATCGCCACGTGCTGCAGCGAGCCGCCCTCGGACAGCGCGTCGCCCAGCGTGCACAGGTCCCCGAGGCCCAGCCCCCGCGGCAGCGCCGCCAGGCGCGACTCGGGCAGGAGCGTGGCCGCCATCGCCTGCGGGTCCACGTAGCGCCGGTAGGCGTTCGCGTAGCTCTGGAACATGGACGCCTCGAACAGGATGTCGGCGTCGAAGATCTCGCCCGTGCGCGGGTCCACGCGCGAGGGCCCGATGGCGCCGAAGCTCGGTTCGTTCGAGGTGATCCAGCGCACCGTGCTGTAGCGCGTGTCCTCGGCGTCCCAGTCGGGGTCGTCCTTCGGCGCGTCCACCGCGACGATCGCGTGCTGGAGCCCGGCCGCCGCGAAGGCCTTCTGCCAATTCTCGACGCCCTCCTTGACCCACGGGCGGAACTTCTCGGGCACCGTCCAGTCCACGTAGAAGGTGATCGGCTTCACGACCTCGCTCACCGCCGCGGTCGGATCCTTCTTCTCGAGCCGCCAGCGGTTGACGTGGCGCAGCCAGAAGCTCTCCTTGTCGTCGCGGCTGAAGTCCTTCACCGCGCCGAGGAAGTAGCCGACGCGGTTGTCGGCCCAGCGCTCGGCCATCGGCGTCTCGGGAAGCGCGCACAGCGAGTAGTGCACCGACACGGGGATGTAGCGCTCGTCCGGCACCGCCTCGACCGACAGCCGCGAGCGATCGTTGGGCGAGAACGTGAGCAGCGCCTCGACCTCGCAGTTGCGCGGGAAGGCCTTGACCCCGGTGACCGCCGAGCGCTCCTTGTCGAAGCGCACCGAGACGTTCCCGAGCGCGCCCTTCAGGCGCTCCGCGAGGTCGGTCGCGTCGCTCACGAACCAGCCGGCCGCGTCCACCAGCAGATGCTTCGTCGAATCCTGTTCGCTCTCGATCTTGAAGGACGCCAGCACCGAGTTCGGGATGGAAAGGTCGAGCGCGCGATCAATCGGCAGGTTCTTCGGCGCGGTGAAACGCGTGTTCACGTCGTACAGCAGCACCCGGTCGCCGACGCGCTCGAACCGCAGCATGCGGTCGTCGAGCGGCAGCCCGCCGAGAACGAAGTTGCCGCCGATGCCGCGCGCGATGCTGACCACGTACAGGAACGGTTTGCCGAGCTGGTCCGGCGAGATCTCGAGGTAGAGATTGTCGCGCTTCTTCCAGAGCGTGAAGAAGCCCGGCTTCGCCTCGGCGTCCTTGGTCAGCTTCTTCCAGTCCGTGAACGGCTTCTCGGGCTTCTCGGGGGCGGCCGGCGTCGCGCCGCCGCGGTCCTTGTTCCTGTCCTTGTCCTTGTCGGCGGCGCCGGCGGGGCCCGCGCCCACGAGGACGGCCAGCGCGAGCGCGCCGAGCATGATCGGGAAGGTCGTGAACGACTTGCGCTTCATGGGAGTCGGCTCCTTGGCGGGCGAACGCGTCCCGGCCGGACGCGGAAGAGTTTCGGGCCGGTGACCCGGAGACCGGGTGCTGAACATGAGACGCGCAAACTAGGCCCGCACGCACGACCGACGCGACCCGCGCGGGACGGGCGCGGCATCGGCGGCGACGGCCGGGGAGATCGCGGCCGCCTACCTCACCCGCGCGAGCCTTCGCGTCGCCGTCTCGCCGGCCGCTTCGATCCGCGCCCAGTAGAGGCCCGCGGGCGCGAAAGCGCCGGCTTCGTCGCGGCCGTCCCACGCGAGTTCGTGCGGGCCCGCGGCGAGCGGACCGTCGAACAGCGATCGCACACGGCGTCCGGCCACGTCCATCACCACGAGTCGTACGCGACCCGGGCGCGGAAGCGAAAAGCGCAGCGCGGTCGTGGCGCTGGACGGGTTGGGCGCCGGCGCCGCGAATGCGAGCCGCGCGGGCGGCGCGCCGCCGTCCGCGTCCGCGAGGTTCACCGGCTCGAGGAAATACGCGGACAGGATCGCCGTCACGTTCGTCTGGAGTTGGGCGTGCGTCCAGCGGTACGGCCGGCCCGAGACGAACGCGAAGCGGCCGCCCGCCGGCCGCGAGCCGGCGCCCGCGGCGGGAATGCGGATCGCGCCGATGCCACGCGCGGGCGTGAAGCCGCTGGCGGTGCGCAGCAGCGTGCTCGTCTCGCCGGTCGCCGACGCGGTGTCGAAGACGGCGCACGCGGACTGCGTGGCCGTGCGCGCCATGCCGGCCAGTCCGGGCCGGGTCGCCGCCGCGTCGGGCAGCGTCTGGCCGGTCGCGGCCCAGTTCACGCCCAGGTAGGCGCGCAGCGAGTCGCCGAGGAACGTCTCGCCCTGCCGCGAGAGCAGCAGCAGGTTGCCGCCGGCGCGCAGGTACTGGAGCACCGGCGAGTCCTGCCAGTGGAAGAGGTCGCCGGCGTAGTTGTTTCCGAGCCAGATCACGTTCCGGTACTGGCCGAGCACGTCGCCCGGCACCGAGCCGTGGCCGAGCGGCGCCGGCAGAGTCGCGGGATACCCGCCCTCGGGCGCGGCGAAGGTGTCCCAGAAATCGATTCCGTACGCGCCCCAGAAGGCCTTGTCGGTGCAGGCGCTCGCGAGTTCGGTTCCGTAGGTCGCCCAGTCCACGCCGTTCACGAGCAGCACGGACTTCTGGAACGTCGGATTGGCGACGACCTGGTCCATGGTTTTGAGGATCCAGCCGTCGCGGTCCACCTCGACGTTCACGGGCGCGTCGGCGACGTGGAGCACGAACTGCTGCGAAGCGAGCGAGTCGGGAACGACGAAGGTGGTTTCACCGCCGGCCGTGGTCACGGTGACGTCCACCGGCATGGTGAAGAGCTGCCAGGACTGGGTCTGCTCGAGCGTCAGCGTGACGTCGTAGCCGCCACCGGCCGGCGCGCTCGTCCAGTTCGCGCGGTACTGCGGGTAGTACTCCCCGTAGATCCACTGCTGGAAAAACGCGTCGAGGTCGCGGCCCGAGACCGCTTCGCAGGCGTCGCGGAAGTTCTCGGTCGTCGCGCTCTTGTATCCCCAGGTCGCGCGATAGGCGAGCAGCGCGTCGAAGAACGTCTGCTCGCCGAGCACGTGCCGCAGCATGTGCAGCACCCACGAGCCCTTGTTGTAGGACAGGTTCGAATCGAAGACGCGCGTCTCGTTGCTCGCGTCGGGCACCCACACCGAGCCGGGCCCCAGGTAGCGGTTCTGGTCCATGTCGGCCTTGTAGGCGGCGTATCCCCCTTGCGATTCGGCCCACAGCGCCTCGCCGTACGTGGCGAAGCCCTCGTTCAGCCAGATGTGGTGGAAGTCGCGGCAGGTCACGAGGTCGCCCCACCACTGGTGCATCAGCTCGTGCGCGACCACGAACTCGGGGAAAGCGCCGATGCTCGTGCAGGTCTGGTGCTCCATGCCGCCGCCGAATGGAAACTCGGCGTGGCCGTACTTCTCGGCGAGGAACGGGTACTCGCCCATGCGCGCGGCGTAGGCGGCGATCATGTCCTTGACCTTCGCCTGCACCGCGGAGACGCCGGCGACCGACTCGGGGTAGTTCCAGAAGCGCAGCAGCATCGAGTCGGCGGGCGAGGGCCGGTACCAGTCGGTCGTGACGGTGTACGGGTAGCTCGCGATCGAAACCAGGTAGGTCGCGATCGGATAACGCTCGCTCCAGTTCGCGGTCACCGTCGGGCCGTTCATCACCGTGCTCACCAGGGTGCCGTTGGAGACCGTCGTCAGACCGAGCGGCGCCGTGAAATGGACGGTCACCGAGTCCGCCTTGTCCTCGGGCGCGTCCTTGCACGGCCACCAGGTGCGGGCGCCGTAGGCCTCGGAAAGGCTCCAGATGATCTCGCGGCCGTTCACCATCTGGAACCCGAAATAGCCGCCCGTCGGCGTGCCGTGATAGGTCACCGTGACGTCGAACGTCTCGCCCGCCGAATAGGCCCGGTCCAGATCCAGCGTGAGCACGTCGCCGGCGCGCGACCAGGTCGTCGCGCCGGGGCCCGAGGTCGCGCCGTCCACGACCATGCCGGCGGCGAAGTCGAGGTCCGCGCTCGAGACCGCGCCGGCGGTGACCGTCGCCTTCATGCGCACCGTGCCGGAGACGGTCGAGGTGGTGGGCGCGAACGACAGGTCCAGGTCGTACCAGCGCGCGTCCCACGACTGCTGGTTGAGCGTCGCCGGTCGCGCCGCGGCGCGCTCGCGCCTGAGCGACGCGGCCTTCCACGCCGCGAGGTAGGGCGACACGTCGCGCTCGTCGCGGACTTCGCGAACGCCGTTCGGAAGCGGCGGAAAGAGAATCGGCCGGGCCGTCGCGCCGCCCGCCGTCGCCGAGAGGACGAGGGCGCAGGCGAGCAGGGCCATCGGCAACGGGCGGCGGACGCGGGTCATGGGTGTCTTCTCCGATCGAAGTCGTGCAGGTCGGTTCGCGCCCGCGCATCGCGCGCTGCGCCTTCGGAAGCGGGAAAAGTCTAACAGGCTGCTGAAAAAGGGTGCACTTCGTCCAGGCGACCCGGTAGGTTGCGGAGCATCCAGGAAGGAGACCGCGACCCACGATGGGCGCCTCGAACCACCAGACGGCGATGTTCCACTACACCTCCGTGGACCCGCTGGTGCCGGCCGACGACCCGCTGCGGGCGATCGAATCCGTGATCGACCGGGAGGTCATCCGCGAGCGGATGGCGCCTTTCCACAGCCCGTTGGCGCGGCCGTCGGTCCCACCCGAGCAGCTCTTGAAGGCGATGCTGATCGGCCACCTGTTCGGGATCACGTCGGAGCGGCGGTTGATGCGCGAGATCCAGGTGAACCTGTCGT